>CAMDBY010000006.1 GCA_945889575.1 Bifidobacterium breve | reverse complement strand
AGATGTCTGCCACTATCCCGTCAGCAGCACGCAACTCAGAATCATAAAAATCACCAAATCCACGTTCGTGGGCAATCTTGTCCACTCCGTCGTAGTACGCGTACACAAAATCTTCACCTGCATCGAGAGCCTGACGAACCAACACCGGAATACTGCTTGCCGCGCGCCATCCCATGTGCTTCACATCTGCGAGATGGGCCAGCGTGAATCCACTTCCCTCTAATTCACCCTTACTGAGAACCGGAACCCTAGATCCGAGAAATGGCGGGCATGGTTGCACCAAATTGGGCGGGTACCGACGGCGTAAATCACCGTTCTCGTCTCCCCACCGCAACACATTCATCACCGTGTCGCCCATATCGATGCGATACCCGAGCAGGCCGTGTTCGCCTGGCGATAATCCAGTCGTCAGCGAGGTCAACGCCGTTGCTGTGGTTGACGGAGCAACTGTGGTGATGAAAGAGCCTTCAAAACCAGACAACGTCGGCATGCAGTGTTGATGAGTCTGTAACTGATTCCAGCCGAGGCCATCAATAAGAAGTACAACAACACGTTGTGCTCCCCTCACCGTGGCTGGCATCCACGCAGGCACAGTTCTGGGACCGCCTGGAGCACACAACGCGGGGATGATGCCTGACAGGCACCCATTGGCGTAATTGGGTAGAACTGGCAACGGAGCACTCACCCCACTATCCAACCACCTACGATGGTCATGTGCGAGTTTCTACGCGAGGTGATTATGCCTGTCGAGCCCTATTGTCGCTAGCGCTCCATTCCGAGACCGCACTTCCGACCTCCGTCAGAGACATTGCCGAGCGCACTGCGCTTCCGCAGCCCTATCTCGAACAAATTCTCCTCGCTCTGAAAGGTGCAGGACTTGTACGTTCGAAGCGCGGAGTTGGCGGCGGCTATGTCTTAGCCAAGGCTCCTGCCGATATTCGTCTGTCCGACATTATTTCTGCCGTCGACGGACCCATCACCCTTGGTGACTTTGGACAGCCCCATCAAGACGGCTCGTGTGATCACGAAGGACAATGCGTCTTGCTCGCTATTTGGGATGTTGCAGCTCATCACATGCGCGACCACCTGAACGATTACACACTTGCCACTATTGCATCAGCCGCAACGGGCACAGGGCCTTGGCCGAAGAACACTCCGCACTCTCACTAAGTAGTGGAAATTATTTTTCTGGAATCTCGAACGAGCACTTCGCAATGATTGCAGCCATGTCGGCTGGCAGCGTCGCTTCGAATGACATTTCTTCTCCCGAACCAGGATGAATCAGTGTTAACCGTCGTGCGTGCAACATGGGTCGCGGTGCCACCAATGCTGACTTTGCGCCGCCATACATAGCATCGCCAACAACAGGATGACCAACAGCTGCGAGATGCACACGAATCTGATGCGTGCGACCAGTTTCAAGCGAGCATCGCACCAGCGTTAACAACGCAGGATGATTAAATTCAGTCTCAACCTCAAGATGCGTACGCGCCCACTTGCCATTATGAACAACAGCCATGCGCATCGGATCGCGCGGGTCGCGCCCCATCGCTGCATCAACAACAGCTGTCGGTGAATCGAAGTGACCCCATGCAAGCGTTATGTACTCACGACCTACCTCATGTTCGGTCAATGCCAATACCAGTGAGTCGTATGCACGTTGCGAGCGCGCAACAACCATCATTCCAGTAGTGCCAGCATCAAGACGATGCACAATTCCGGGACGAGCAGGTTGTCCTACATCAGCCACTTCGGGATATAACGCCAAAATACCATTCACTAATGTTCCGAGGCCGTGACCCGATGCTGGGTGCACGACGAGACCCGCCGTCTTATTCACCACGATGATGTCGTCGTCGACATAGACAACATCAAGCACAATGCTTGCGTCTGGACCTGGAGGTTCAGCTACGGGCACCATGTCAAGATCAACAACAACAATTTGTCCTTCATGTAATCGGATTTTCCCAGATGGTGCTGGCGCACCATCAACTGTGGCACCCCCACTTGCAATCAATTTCGAGGCATCGGTACGAGAAATATCAGCAATCAGCGACACAATGCGGTCGAGGCGTTCATTGTTCAGTGCCGCTGGCAGTGTTTCTTCAACTTTCATGTGTTTTGTCAACACCTTTTCCGTTACGTGCTTCCATCAGCATGGCAGCAATAAGCGCACATGCCCCCACAGTTATCGATGAATCTGCAACATTAAACACTGGCCACCACTGCACGTCGATGAAATCAACGACTCGACCATGTAACCAACCCTCACCACGAAAGATTCGGTCAGCAATATTTCCAATTGCACCTGCGACAATGGCGCATAGTGCCAGTGCAGAAATTTGTGTAGTGGCCTTTCGTACTGCGCGCAACAAAAACAAAACAGCGATAATGGCAAAAACACCTACAACCGGTCCCATGCTTTGGCCCTGAGAGAATGCAAAACCACTATTGAATCCGAGTGAAAACTGCAGAGATCCAACGACATGAATGACATGTCCATCAGCCAATGCAGACACCGCCCATGACTTCGTCACCTGGTCAAGAAGAACTACGAACCCTATAAGAATCGCCTGACGACGAATTGCGAACACAGATGTGCTGGAACGCCTAGCGGCGTCCTAGTCCACCGGCACGTTCAGTAACAAGCTCTGTCGCCCAAGGAATAGCGCGCAGACGCTCCTTGGGAATTGGCAGGACTGAAACAACGGAATAGCCATACTCGCCAGTTTTCATACGAGCGAGTGAAGCATCAATCTCTTCAACCGTTTGGCGAGCCGCAGCTGACAAAACAAGATCTTGTTCGCGCTCGACAACCATGGTGTCACCTTCGCCGCCTTCGTCATCAAACTTCACGTCACCCATTTCAGCATCAGCGATCATGGCGTTTGCTTCACTCTCTAGACGATTAGCCTGGCCGACCAGCTTGATGCGCTCTGTCTGAAGAGCTTCACGTTGTGCGAAGAGGAACTTCAAATCAAAATCTTTTGACGACGTGATGCCATCTTCGGATGGGCCCTTCACAATGACGGGACGCTTCGGTGGCTCTGGCTTTTTAACAACTTTTTTTGCAGGAGCCGGCGCAGGGACAACAACAACAGGTGCCGCAGCAACAACTTTTGCAGGAGCTGCCTTCTTAGCTGGGACAACTTTCTTGACAGGAAAAACCTTCTTCGCAGGAACAACTTTTTTCGCTGGAGCTGCCTTCTTCACTGGAGCTGCCTTCTTAGCTAGAGCTTTCTTCACAACCTTCTACGCAGGAGCTGCCTTCTTCGCAGGAGCCTTCTTCACAACCTTCTTAGCGGATGCAGCTTTCTTTGCAGGAGCCTTCTTCACAACCTTCTTAGCGGGTGCAGCTTTCTTAGCAGGAGCCTTCTTCACAACCTTTTTTGCTGGAGCAGCTTTCTTAGCTGGTGCTTTTTTGGCTGGTGCTTTCTTTGCAGGAGCCTTCTTGACAACCTTCTTCGCGGGGGTGGTCTTTTTCTTAGTTGCCATAATGAGCACTCTCTCCTTGCATCGGGCATCCGCCCGTGTTGCCCCGTGAGGCTACGGCCGAAAACGGTATTTTCTCAACTAGCGAGAGCGACCGACACCCCAATGAGAGCGCCCTCCACCGCAGTGACGCGCTCCCCCGTTGCGTCAAACAGCACCTCGAGGGCAAGGGTCTCGCCCGCAATGAGTCCGACATGAGGCAAGATCTGGGCCTTTAAGTCATCATCAAGGGACAATGTCACGATGATTCGATCTGAGATATCGAGGTCGGCTTCACGGCGAGCCTGTTGCACCGCACGCACGATGTCTCGGGCTGATCCTTCCGCTTCCAATTCTGGAGTCACATTGACGTCGAGTAACACAACGCCGACCCCGCCCGGTAATGGTGCGCTGGCAGAACCTGCTTGGGTGACCAATTTGAGTGAATATTCTCCCGGCTGAAGCGACTCGCCCGCAACATTGATGACGTCACCATCCTGAGTCCATTCACCTTTTTTCACTGCAACGATGACCGCTTGAGTGCGCGGCCCAAGTCGCGGACCAACAATTGCCGGAACTACCTGTAATTCGTGTGACGCGATTGAATCCACGTCAGCCGTGAGCACCACGTCGCGAACGTTTACTTCGTCGCGCACAATGTCGAGGAAGCCATCAAGCGATGCAGCATTTGCTGCAGCAATAGTGAGTGATGCAAGCGGCAAACGAACACGACGACCATGTGCTTTGCGCACAGACAACGCCGACGAGCAGACATCACGGACCATATCCATTGCAGTGACTAATACCGCATTGCGTGGTAGTTCCGTGGACGAGGGCCAATCAGTGAGATGAACACTTTCCGCCTCTGCTCCGTGGAGTCCTTGGAATACTTCATCAGTGACAAGCGGAAGAAGTGGCGCAGCGATACGCACGACATAATCAAGAACTGTATGCAAGGTATCAATGGCATCTTGATCTCCAGCCCAAAAACGGTCACGGCTTCTGCGGATATACCAATTAGTTAGAACATCAAGAAAGTTTCGAATGGTTTGGCATGCAGCGAACAGGTCGTACACGTCCATTGATGCCGTGACTGATTCAACTGAATCAGCAAGTTTGGCTAGAACGTATTGGTCAAGCACATTTGACGAATCAGTGCGAACAACACCAGATATACCGTCGGCGTTCGCATACAAGGCAAGGAAATAATACGAGTTCCATAGCGGCAACAGAACTTGACGCACGGTCTCCCGCATTCCTTGTTCAGTGACCGAGAAATCACCGCCACGCAGGATGGGTGATGACAACAGGTACCAACGCATTGCATCAGCGCCATGAGAATCAAACACAGCCATCGGATCAGGATAATTACGCAAACTCTTCGACATCTTTGCGCCATCATCACCAAGAACGATTCCATGACTGATACATGACGTAAAAGAAGGCCGATCAAATAGTGCCGTTGCTAGAACGTGCAATGTGTAGAACCATCCGCGTGTTTGACCGATGTATTCAACAATGAAGTCACCCGGGTAGTGATTGTCGAACCATTCCCGGTTTTCGAACGGGTAATGAACTTGAGCAAATGGCATTGAGCCACTCTCAAACCAGCAGTCAAGCACTTCAGGAACGCGACGCATCATTGACTTGCCCGTTGGATCATCGGGGTTTGGTCGTACTAGGACGTCAATATTTGGGCGGTGTAAATCAGTTACTTCCACCCCGAAATCGCGTGACAAATCAGCCAGACTTCCGTATACATCAAGGCGCGGATAAGACGGGTCGTCGCTCTTCCATACAGGAATGGGTGATCCCCAGAATCGATTACGACTGATTGCCCAGTCACGCGCATTGGCAATCCATTTACCGAAAGAACCATCTTTAATGTGCTCGGGTGACCATGTTATTTGTTCATTCAGTTCGACCATGCGGTCACGGAATTTTGTGACCTCTACGAACCATGAAGAAATAGCGCGATACACAAGTGGCTCAGCGCAACGCCAACAATGTGGATACGAGTGGTTATAGGAATCGTGGCGAACGACGACACCCATGTCCTTCAGTGTGCGAACGATGTCTGAGTTGGCCTCAAACACATGCTTTCCAACCCACGGCGTGATTTCAGCTGTGTAGCACCCGTGTTCGTCCATGGGACACAGCGTGGGAATACCAGCGGCATTGCATTCGATTTGGTCGTCTTCACCGAAACCAGGCGCCATGTGCACAACACCCGTTCCGTCTTCAGTTGTCACAAAGTCAGCACCGAGAATCTGAAAGGCATTATTTGTTCCGGCAAAGAATGGAAACAGCGGCGTGTAACGACGGCCGACAAGGTCACGACCCTTCACGGTGCGCAGTAGTTCTGTACCTTCAAGTTCTTTTTCATATGATCCCAAGCGGGCTTCAGCCAGTATGTAGGTATTGCCATCTGGATGTTGAAGGACTGCATAATCAATGTCTGGACCAACAGCGAGCGCCAAGTTGGACGGCAATGTCCAAGGAGTTGTAGTCCACGCGAGAATCTTTTCCCCCGAATCGAGGGTGAACGAAACAGTCAGCGCCGGATCTTGACGATCTTTGTATACGTCGTCCATTCGGGTTTCTGTATTCGACAACGGCGTCTCGCAACGCCAGCAATACGCAAGCACTCGAAAACCTTCATAAATCAGACCCTTGTCATGAAGTGTCTTAAAGGCCCACATGACGCTTTCCATATACGGGGTATCGAGGGTCTTGTAATCATTTTCAAAATCAACCCAACGAGCCTGACGCGTGACATATCGCTGCCATTCATCGGTGTATCGCAACACGCTTGTGCGACATGCATCATTGAATTTGTCGATTCCGAATGCGGCAATTGCAGGATGTCCGGCGATACCGAGTTCTTTCTCGGCTTCTACTTCTGCTGGTAGACCGTGACAGTCCCAGCCAAATCGGCGATCAACATGGCGGCCACGCATCGTCTGGTAACGCGGTACAGCATCCTTCACAAAGCCTGTGAGTAAGTGACCATAGTGAGGCATTCCGTTTGCGAAGGGAGGGCCGTCGTAAAAGATGAATTCATTGTCGCCATTTGTGCCAACGGGCCGCGCAGCAAGGCTCTTTGCGAATGTCTGGTCACGTTCCCACCGTGCCAGCACGCCTTCTTCCAAATGAGGAAAATTTGGCTGGGGTTCAACCTTTGGATACGTCACGCAGTAAGGCTAGGGGCGTAAGAGGCTCAGCACCCAAGGATGCGAGCGATGACTTGAACGCCAATGAGAACCACCAATGGTGTGAAATCAAATGGCCCCATGGTGGGAAGTACACGCCGAATAGGCGTAAATACTGGCTCTGTGACCTTGTAGAGAAAGTCAACAAGGGGAAGAAACGGACTACCTGATGAGATAGGAAAGAATGTCGAAATTGCGCGAGCAACCACAATCAAGACATAGATATTTGCAATGGCGCATACAAGTCCCATAATTAAATCTTAGTAGCGAGGTGAGTCAAAACTCACAGCTGGCTTTAACAAGTAGACGCCGCTGCCTACTTTTTCCATTGTTCCGCTGAGTGCGTAACACATGCCACTTGCGAAGTCGATAATACGACGAGACATTTCCCGATCAGCACCTTCAAGATTCACAATCACCGGAACACCATCTTTGAAGTGGTCGGCAATTTCTTGCGCTTGATTGAAGTTGCGAGGGCGAACGGTGACAGTTTCTCCTGAAGAAGGAATTGTTCGTACCGTTGGAGACGTACGTGCAGTGCCGACAGGGCGTACTTGCAAACCTGAATCATCAGGACGACGTGCTGCTCCGGTGTCATCAATACGCATAGGACGCGCAGCGGGTCGTTGCGTTTCCGAAGAGTATTCAGGATCAAAATTGGAGCGACGACCTTGGTCGGATGCGGGACGTCCGGCGCGTTGTGGTCGTTCGTACTCCATCGACATGTCGTAGTCGTCGTAGGCTTCTTCCCCACTCAGACCGAGGTAATCCATTGCACGGCGGAAAAATGACATATTCGTAGGCTAATGCACATTGAATAGCAGATGTGGGACACGTCTAATTCGTGACGCGCACTCTGTCACCAAAAAGTCCACTTCCCACCCTGACCATTGTGGAACCACATGCGACAGCAATCGGATAATCGGCCGACATTCCCATTGAACAGACTGATAAGCCTTGTTCATTGACCAAATGACGCAACATCCCAAAGGATTTCTCGCACTCCTCCTGCGTCCCTTCCGTCGGACCAATTGTCATCAATCCCTTCACGATGAGGCCGCGAGACTCAGCTCGCGCTCTCAATGCATCTAGTTCAGCAGGAGTCACTCCGCCTTTAGAGGGCTCCAGTGTTGTGTCAACCTGAATCAAGATGGACGCTCCTGGCGCCCGACGCCCCAATTCGTCCACAACTGATTCCCTATCTACGGACTGCCACAACGCAATGTGGCCCGCTAACAACCGCACTTTGTTTGACTGCAACGCACCGATGAAGTGAACGTCAACCAGTGGCAGGCCGACAGTTATCTTTTCCAGCAACTCTTGGGCATAGTTCTCACCAACTGCATCACAACCAGCGGCCAATGCAACACGAAGAGCTTCAATTCCAAAGGATTTTGTTACAGCAACAAGTGAGACACCAGTCCCACCAGCATTACTGATGACCGAACGAACGTGTGCCACGCGATCGGCCACCTCATTGGCGTCGATCATGTGTGAACTTCTATTTCAGGAAAGACGGTACGTCGAAATCATCGTCATCATCTGACAACGGATCGCTATCAGAGAAAATGTCGCGTACGTTGCTTGTGGACGGACGCGAATCAGACGGACGGGTTGATGTACGAGTGCCAACGGACGAACCACTTGACCCTGCATCCCAACGTTCGAACCCAGCTGCGATAACGGTGACCTTGATTTCATCGCCCATTTCGTCATCGATAACTGTACCGAAAATGATGTTCGCGTCTTGATGAGCAACTCCGTGCACCACTTCGGCCGCAGCGTTGACTTCGAAGAGACCCATGCTGGACGGACCAGTGATATTGAGCAAAATACCTCGCGCACCATCGATAGCTGCCTCGAGCATTGGGCTCGAAATAGCATCTTTTGCTGCAACAACCGCACGATTGTCTCCGCTGGCAATACCAATACCCATAAGCGCAGAGCCCGCACTGGTGAGAATCATTTTGACGTCTGCGAAGTCGGTGTTGATAAGTCCAGGAGTCGTAATGAGGTTTGTAATACCCGCCACGCCTTGTAACAAGATCTCATCAGCCATCTTGAATGCATTTACCAGTGATGTCTTATCGTTCGCAACGGTCAGAAGTCGATCATTCGGAATAACAATCAGAGTGTCGACTTTTTCCTTCAAACGTTGAATTCCATTGTCTGCCTGAACAGCACGACGACGACCTTCAAATTGGAACGGACGTGTTACGACACCGATAGTAAGGGCGCCGAGAGACTTAGCGATTTCAGCGATAATCGGTGCAGCACCTGTACCGGTACCTCCGCCTTCACCTGCAGTGATGAAGACCATGTCTGAACCGTTAATGAGTTCTTCAATTTCTTCACGATGCGCTTCGGCGGCTGCGCGACCAACGTCTGGGTCAGAACCTGCACCCAGACCTCGAGTGAGATCGCGACCGATATCGAGCTTGACATCAGCGTCGCTCATAAGAAGGGCTTGCGCGTCTGTGTTAATTGCGACAAATTCAACGCCGCGAAGACCAGCATCGATCATGCGGTTGACAGCGTTAACGCCGCCTCCGCCAATGCCAATCACCTTTATAACGGCGAGATAATTCTGTGGTGCACCGGCCATCGACCATTTACCTCCAGTAAGGAGTCCGTAAGGACTAAGTTGCCCAAGTTTCCCACATCACGAGCGATATATGTGGCAATCCCCGTTTCAGGCGATCATTTAGCGAATCTGAACGGTTGGTTCACCCGTGGAAACGTCAATAACAGCCAAGGTAGATGGGTTCTGGCGCCGCAATAGCACCACGACTGCAACCAATTTGTTCTGCAAGTCGTTGGGTGGCCCGAAACGAACGAAGGTCCCGCCTGCAAGTGTCATTGCTAGCTCCCCGCCTGCGCTGACCTCGAGAGATTTCACCAATGGTCGCAGTTCATCAGGCAAGGCCAGGACAAGTTGCGCCGCAGCTCTGTAGACATCGTCAGCCACAGCGCCTGCCTCGAGTGATGGCCCGACACCCGCAACACGTAAGTACTTTGTGGGCCAACCAGCAAGAACTGCAATGACACGACCACGTGCATCAACGATGCGCGCCTTTTGGTCGTCGCCCACGTACCAAATGATGGGAATTCTTTCTGCGATTTCGACGAGAGCCTTACCAGGAAACCGAGTGGTAATCCGCACGTCAGATACCCATGAATCAGCCAGCAATAACTCACGTGCCCGGCGAGTATTCACAGTGAACACTGATGCACCCTTCAACGTTTTTGTAACTGCCACTAGAACTTTCTTAGAGGTATAGACATTCCCCTCGACGGTCACTGACCGAATCGCAAAGATTGGTGAGGCCAGAAGTGCAATCACCACGACGACAGATGCGACGATCACACCCGCAAGCTTCAGCCACTTGACCTTTTGGAGGCGTTCACGTCGTCGCGAACGCCGTTGTCTTTCCTCAAATGTTGGATCTGGCCTGTCATCATCAACAATGACAACTCGATCTAGGTCGTCATCGATTACCACCAAAGTGCCAGCGTCTTCAGCCATTCCATTGAGTAATGGATCAATAGGTTCTGACCGAAGAATTTCCTCAACACTTGGGTCGATAATGACTACGTTCTCAGGTTCTGATGACTCCATGTCATGCGGCGTGTCGTTCTCAGCCACCACATTGACTGAGTCACCAATGTCCGCAGGCGTGATGTCCTCTGGTTCAACAAGTTCCACTACTGTCACGCCTTCGCGACTGCTAAAGAGCCCCGACAGTTCTTGCAACACTTGATCAGACACTTCTGTGACAGATATTTCTTCTACCCGTTCTTTAGAACTTTGATCTTCAGAATCTGTCATGCGTGTTCTCCGAGGAGACTTTGCAAGTGTTCTTTGGCTACAACGTGCGCCTCAGAAGTATGAGAAGGGTGTGAGAAACGAGTCATAAGATCTGCGGAGAATCCAACAAGACATACTTCGCTGTACAGACGAATGCCGTGAACGTCTTCTACAGTACTTTGCACATGTGACATCACTGCAGCAATATCTGCAGCGGTCGAACCTTCTCCAGCTTGAATGAAATTGGCATGCTTCTCTGAAACACTGACTACGCCAATTGTGAATCCACGAAGCCCCGCAGAATCAATAAGAGCCCCAGCACTATCGTCACCCGCCCCAGGATTAACAAATACCGAACCAGCATTGCGGCCGCCTGGTTGATGCTCTCGCCTCCATCCGACTACAGCGTTGATTTCAGTTGTACCAATTGCTGAATCTTGGGCGGCAGTTTTCATTCGAACCGATAACACAACGTGGCTACCTGATAGTGCTGAACCGCGAAAATAAAAACCAAGTTGTTCTGCGGACACTCGAGCGATGTGTCCGCTACGAAGAGACAACACGGTGGCATCAACCACGGAAGCGGCCATATCGGCACCATGTCCACCTGCATTCATTCGAACCGCGCCACCAACGGTTCCAGGAATTCCGACACACCATTCAAGGCCGCTACGCCCTGCACCCACAGATCGTCTAGCCAACACTGGCATCAACATTGCACCACCAGCTTCAACAATGTCTCCATCAACGGTCACTGCATTTTCCGTTGGCGACGGCGACATCACAATGACAACGCCGTCGAAGCCTTTGTCGGCGATCAGAAGATTACTCCCACGCCCCATTACGAGAGTCTCGACTCCGGGATGTCGACGCAAGACCTCTGACACCGCAACTACATGGTCTGCAGATGAAACTTTGACAACACATGAACCATTGCCGCCAACCCCGTATGTAGTTAATGGGCCAAGCGCCCTGTCACTATGAACGTCAAGGCCTACTGCAGTCAACTCAGCAATAAGCGCAACAGTGGTCACGTCGGGACTCCGCGCAAGTCGTCAGGAAACGATTCAATGTCGCCACAACCCATCGAGACACAGACGTCACCAGGGGCAATCCACGACTTGACTGCGGCAACAGTGTCGGCGCGTGACTGAGCCCACACCACATCAGCATCTTTATGGGCACGACGAATGGCATCGACCACCAGTTCTCCTGTGACCCCATCAATCTTCTGAGTACCTGATGCGTACACATCAGTAATCACAACGCGATCTGCGTTTACAAAACAATCGGCATACGAATCAGCCATTGTGGCAATGCGGTGATATCGATTCGGTTGAAACACAGCCACCACACGACCCATCAATGCTGGGTGCGAACGCACCGCATCGATTGTGGCGGAAATCTCAGCTGGCAAATGTGCATAGTCGTCAATGAGCAATGATCCGCAGAAGTCGCCCCGTTCAGTGAATCGACGAGCAACGCCACGGAAAGCCGAGGCTGCCGTACATGCGACGGCTGGTTCGACTCCAAGTCGAATTACCAGCGCAAGTGCAGCAGCAAAGTTCATAACGTTATGTTCACCGCGCAAATTCAAAGCGCAACGATAGGTCTGGTCGGCGACACATACATCAACCAATGTGCCTTCACTATGTGACGCAGTTGACGTGATTCGAACTGTTGAATTCTCTGACCACCCGAAAGTTGCCACACGAATGTTTTGACCAAGCGCCTGCACAAGTTCGGCGGAACCTGCATCATCTGCATTTAATACGATAACTCCGTGAGTGCGTTCGATTGCATCAGCGAAACATTCTTTAATCGCTTCGAAGGACCCAAAATAATCAAGGTGATCAATGTCAATATTAGTAACCACGAGAGATGACAATGGAAGAACATCAAGAGTCCCATCGCTTTCATCAGCCTCAATAATGAGAAGTGATCCATCCCCGTGTACATTCCCATTCCCCCCGAGAACATCTGCCCCAATGATTGACGAGGGATGCAGGCCACCAGCAGTAGTCATCGCGGTTACGAGCGCTGTAGTAGTTGTCTTTCCATGGGTACCGGCGATACCGACGGCATTTGTGGCAGCGCATAACGACGCCAACATGCCCGACCTGTGGCGGGTCTCTATTCCACTGCGCCGCGCCTCTACCAATTCAACATTGGTAGAAGGAATTGCCGTTGAATACGTCACAACATCTGCTCCGTGCACAACAGACCCACGATGGCCAATAGAAATTTCTGCGCCTCGTTGACGAAGTTCATCGATGACCTCTGACTCATGCAGATCCGATCCTGTCACCGCATGACCCATCTCAACCAATAAGCGAGCAATTGCGCTCATTCCTGGTCCACCAATACCAACAATGTGGCATCGAAGAGGCACTTCGAGCGCAAGGAGCGGTTCAGCGATTCGGCGAGAGACGTTCATCAGTGGTCCATTGTTCCACGCGCAACAGTCGAGAGAGCGGCCCCCTCGATTGCATCAACTAATGCCGAACTTCGATGTAAGGCTCCTAATTGATAGGCAGTACGGGCCATTACGGACACACGATCACGATCTGCCAACAATTGAGTGACTTCAGCCACTGCCCGTCCATCAACACACGCCGCATCGTCCATGAGAATTCCTGCTCCAGCATCTGTCAACCATCTGGCATTCAGTTCTTGGTGACCATCTGCTGCATCAGGCCACGGAATCAAGACTGCAGCAACACCAACTGTGGCGATTTCCGCAACTGAACTTGCACCTGCCCGTGAAACCAAGACATCTAATGCGCTGTAGACATCTGCCATTCGGTCTTCATAGCCAACACGGACGTATTGCACACCCGCTGGTACGTGCGGCATGGAATCGCGCATAAAGCGCTCTCCGCATATGTGGTACACCACAGATTGAGTTCCCGTTAGTGAACGCAATAAATCAGCAACCATTGCATTTAATACACCAGAACCTAATGACCCGCCCATCACAACCACCATCGGTGCCTGCGGAGAAATACCGAGCGCAGAACGCGACGATTCACGGGAGGTCAAGACAGCTAATGCGCGTAATTGTTTACGAACGGGTGCGCCCGTCAATATCGACCGAGGAAGGTCGCTGCCCTCAAAGGCAACCGCGGATATTGCAGCTTGTTTTGCCTGACGACGAGTCGCTAATCCAGGAATTCTGTCGTAGCTAACACAGACCAACGGCACCCTTGCAGCAAGTGCCGCCCGCGACATCGGTTCGCTGGCATACCCACCGACTGAAACCACCACACTGGGGCTCCACAACTTGACAAGACCACGAGCAAGAATCCGGCTCCGCAACAAACGCCACGGAAGCAGTGCATTTCGTGCCACACCCTGAAAATTCCATGAACGCTGCAGGCCCGAGATTGGAAGATACTCAGAAGCAATCTGAGTCGACTGCATCAACTCTCGCTCAACACCTCGTCGAGAACCAACGTATCGAATCTCAGACACGGGATGTCCTGCTTCAACAAGTAATTCACATATTGCAATCGCTGGAATTACATGACCGCTTGTACCGCCACCGGTAACTACTGCGTACACCATGGTCTAGTGCGATGTCTTTACGTCTCGTGCAACGTTCAAAAGTAATCCAGCCGCTGCCATAGAAGCGATGAGAGACGAACCGCCGTACGACAAAAATGGCAGTGTTAATCCTGTCATTGGAAGCGCGCCCACAACTCCGCCGACATTGACTAATGCCTGCACCCCGAACCAAGCAGAAATTCCGCCCGCGATAAATGCACCATGAGTATCGGGAGCAGACAGAGCAACCTGTAAACCGAAGATAACCAAAGCCAAGAATCCGCCGATCACCATCAATGAGCCAAAAATTCCTAACTCTTCTGCAATAACCGAAAATATAAAGTCGCTATAGGCAAGAGGCACATATCCCCATTTACTAGTGCCAGAGCCGATGCCGGTTCCTGACCAGCCGCCATTCGCAATGCTCAACAGGGACTGATACACCTGATATCCGGTGTCGTCTTTCGTGGCCTCAAGATGCATGAAGGCAAACATTCGCGCACTTGCATTGCTAGCGAAGTTAAGTACAAATACTCCGAGAACTCCAAGGCTCACAGTGGTAGCAAATAGTTGCCGTGCTGGCAGTCCAGCAATAAACATCATGACAAGCACAACACCACCAAAGATCAAACTTCCACCGAAGTCCTTCTGAAGGACACACAAGCCCGCACTGACCGACAATGCAGCAATCATGGGCCACAACACAATGCTCGTGATCTGCACCGAACGATGTCGATGCGACAACAGGTTTGCGCAGAAAAGAACAACAGCGATCTTCATAAATTCTGACGGTTGCATTCGGAATGGACCAATGTCTAGCCAAGCGCGTGCGCCATTCACTAAAGCGCCCCTCAGAATCACCACGACATTCAACCCCACCACTGTGAGAACTACCGGCATTAGCAGTCGAGAATTACGCCATGTTTCGTACGGAAATGCGTATGCAGCCCACATTGCAACTGCTCCCAAGCCAGCCCAGACCAATTGGCGTTGAAACATCCCCCATGCTGACCCACCGGAATGCAAGTTAGTTACTGACGATGATGACAACACCATGACAAGACCCAACATGACAAATGAAGAGACGATGATCAGAATCCAGAAGAATGCGGCAGATGGTTTCTCTAGTGCCACGCGATGACGGTCAGCAACACCGGTACGACGAAGGGTCGCAAGTCGGCGTTCTTTGAGGGTTTGCGAGGTTCGTTTATCAGAGACCATTATGAACTCGATTCTGTTCGGGCGAAGTACTGTCGTACCTTGTCTTGAAAGTCGTCGCCACGTTCGTTGTAATTGTTGTACCAGTCATAACTAGTGCACCCAGGTGACAAAAGAACCGTTTCGCCATTCTCTGCCATACCGTGGGCAAGGGCAACCGCTTCATCCATTGACATGGCATCGCGCACGACGCATACTCCTTCAAAAGCTCGACGAATTGCGTCTGCGTCATCCCCGATTGCAACAACTCCGGCCATGCGCTTTGGTTCAGTAGCCATCTGTGCCAGATCTAAATCTTTATTGCGGCCTCCAGCTATCAACACGATGCATTCAAAAGACCGTATGGCGGTGAGTGCTGCATGAGGACTCGTTGCTTTGGAGTCGTCGTACCATGCCGACCCATCGAAATGGCCGATGAGTTCGATGCGATGATGCGCTGATTCAAAATTATGCAGTGGTGCCGCCACTTCCCCCACAGCACTTAACCCAGATTCAATGACCAAAGCTGCTGCTGCCAGTGAGTTAGTGATGTCATGTGGAAGCGAACGCCATAATTCATCGACCGAACAGATAACACCAAGCGGACTCACCAGAGACCCCGACGACACCGTGTAGTCACCAGCATCAAGGCCAAACGTGACACAACGTGCTGGCGTTGCCCGAGCTGATTCAAGAATCATTTCATTGTCTACAGGAGCAATCACCACGTCGCTAGTTCTTGAATATGCCCATAGTCGACGTTTTGCCTCAGTGTAACTTTCAAGCGACCCGTGCCAATCAAGATGGTCCGGAGCCAGATTGAGCCATACCGACGCATCACAGCGAAAAGCGTCCGTGAATTGCAATCGAAAACTTGAGCACTCAACAACAAATGCATCAAATGGCTGACCAATAGCCGCCATAAACGGAAGGTCGGTGTTCCCTACCTCGCCGACCGAACGCCCGCCGCTGCGCAACAACGCTGCGGTAATCATCGTTGTTGTTGTCTTGCCGTCTGTGCCCGTAACGCCGAGAATGGGTCGCGGTCCGCCACTTCTCTGCTGTTCCCATTCATATGCGATATCAATTTCAGTACGAACAGATATGCCACGTGCAAGCGCTTCAACGATGACACGATGATGTGGTGCCACCCCCGGTGCAGGAATTAATACATCGACGCCGTCAAGAAAAGCAGCAATGTCAGATTGAGTAGCTACCGGAACAATTGTGCAGCCAAGTTCACTTGCAAGATGACGCTGTTCATGTGTGATCGCATCATCTGACAGAACCACTTCGATACCTCGAACTACCAAAGCGCGCGCAGCTGCGGCTCCAGCAATCGCTAGCCCAAAGACCGCTACTCGTTTCATGTCACCTCCCGGCAAAGGAATCGGCGATACGTGTGAAGTCTGCAATAAACATTCCTACTGCGACAGCCACGCAGATTCCGGACAAGATCCAAAATCGAATAATGACAGTAGTTTCTGGCCACCCGAGAAGTTCAAAGTGATGATGAATGGGCGACATACGGAACAATCGTTTCTTTCGACCCGATGCCTTGAACACACCCATCTGCAAAGCAACCGAACCCGCTTCCATCACATTGAGTGCACAAATTAGTGGAAGCAACATATGTGTATTAGTGGTCACTGCCAACAAGCCCAATGCAGCGCCAATTCCTAACGCTCCAACATCACCCATAAATATTCGCGCCGGCGCTGCGTTCCACCACAGGAACCCGCCACACGCTCCTGCCATTGCAGCAGAGAACACTGCCAAGTCAAGAGGGTTGACCAAATGATAAATATCAGGATTTCGAAATGCCCAGTATGCAATCACCGTAAAAGCAAGAAATCCGAACAATGCAGAACCAGCGGCCAGACCATCAAGGCCGTCCGTCACGTTGACAGCATTTGTTGTTGCCCACACCATCAGCGATGTCCAAACAACCCACAGAACTGGCGACAATTGCCATCCGGGGAAATCAAATCGCGTAAACGACAACGTTTCGCTAACACCTGTACCTATAAGTAACCACGTCATCATCACAACGACAAGTCCAAAGGTGATGTAGCCCTTTTTCTTCCAAAAGATTCCACGATTTTGCGCACGATGCACTTTTAAGTAGTCATCAAGGAAACCAATAAATGACAAGACTCCGCAGATGGCCCACATAATCATTGCTTGGTCAGAGAGAGCGATGCCGCCTCGTAAATGTGCAGCAGCCCAACCAATGAATGCGGAAACCATGATGGCTATTCCGCCCATTGTGGCAGTCCCTTGCTTTTTCATGTGATGGACGGGACCATGGTCAGCAGAACCAAGAATTGGCTGACCTTTCCCAATCCGATCGAAAAATGAGATCAACGCGCGGGTGCCAAATAGAGATAAAACCATTGCCACTGCTCCTGCGATAAGAACTGCAATCATTTCGTTTTCTCCTCTCGTACTCGAAGTGTTTTGGCAGCAATTGCTACATCGCTGCTAGGCGTCATCACGCCATTGATTTCCTGGGTTGTTTCATGACCCTTGCCAGCGATAACCACCATGTCACCACGCTTTGCACCCAAGATGGCGGATTCAATTGCTTTTTCCCTATTCACGATGGAACTAACCAATGCATGATTGACCACAACGCCAGACATGACTTCGGCGACAATGCGCTCAGGGTCTTCGCTTCGTGGATTATCAGAGGTGACAATCACGATGTCCGCACCACGAGATGCGATGCCCCCCATCAGTGGGCGCTTCGCATGGTCCCTATCTCCGCCGCATCCAAAGACCACTATCAAACCTGCGCGGGCTATTTCTCGCGCACTGACCAACAATCCCTGCAACGCTTCAGGTGTGTGCGCAAAGTCGACCACAACATCGATGTCAACATCATTAGGGACTGATTCAAACCGTCCAGGTACGGTCTGCACCGAGGCGCAACCACTGACGATGCGTCCATCAGGAACACCAAGTTCACGGGCTGCAGTTATTGCAGCAAGCGCATTCATCACTGCAAAAGAGCCACCAATCGGGAGGTGGACAGCAAGACTCTTCCACGTGAAGGAAACACTGGATGCAGTCACGGCAACATCACTCACGTTTGACAACGAATATGACGATGTCGGTACAACGGCTTCTGTTTGCAACCGACGCCCATAGGAGTCATCTGTGTTCACTACAGCCACTCTCGCCCGTTCAGAGATGAACAACTTTCTTTTTGCCGCAAAATAATTTTCCATGGTGCCATGGAAGTCGAGATGGTCATGTCCGAGATTTGTAAAGACGGCGACATCAAAAACGATTCCGTCTACACGGTGATGCTCCAACGCGTGCGACGACACCTCCATGACTACATGATCGACCCCTGCGTCAACGCACGAACGTAATTGAGCATGCAGATCTATTGATTCAGGTGTTGTCCGTGCTCCTGTCAGTGTTCCCATCACATGCACAGAACCGCCATGAGTCGTCAACAAGGACCCAAGGATCGACGCAGTTGTTGTTTTGCCATTTGTTCCCGTGATCCCGACCATCTTCAAAGAGGATGCAGGGTGTCGAAACGCAGCCGACGCGACCCGACCAAGCACTGGTCGTACATCCGGTACGACGATTTGGACGACTGATGATTCGATCGAATCGTCATAATGATCAACGAGAACTGCAACAGCACCTCGCTTTACTGCTTCAGGAATGAACTGATGCCCATCGAACGACTCTCCTCGAATGCAACACAGAATGTCACCCGGTTCGACATTTCGAGAATCTTGAGTGATCCCAGAAAATACAGTGTTCTTATTTCCAACGATTGAGGCTGCTATGTCGGCGTGCATGACAAGGCTGTCGACAGTCAATGGAGAAACTGAATGACGTGTCATACTTCATGATCCGTTCAGTGTCCAGCAGACTTTGCGCCCGCCTTGCAACCAGTACCTGAACCAGTTGCCTGGATACCCAATTCGTGCATTACCCCTGGAACCAAACGAGCGAACACGGTAGCTGCGGCAGTTCCACCGAAACGGTCACGCGACGACG
Organism: Bifidobacterium breve; assembly: GCA_945889575.1. Lineage (GTDB taxonomy): Bacteria > Actinomycetota > Acidimicrobiia > Acidimicrobiales > Ilumatobacteraceae > UBA2093. The sequence goes on along the minus strand of CAMDBY010000006.1, from coordinate 290 downwards.
CATCGGGTTCGTCAATGCTGATCAACATTGTTACTTGAGGATTTGCTGCAGGAAAATATCCAACAAACGATGCAAAATACTTACGCCCGCCAGTATCTGTTGAATATGTACCGTTCGCCTGAACCTTGTAGCCAGTACCTGTTTTGCCTGCGATTTCCATGCCCTTCACCTGAGCGAGCTCTCCGGTGCCTGTACAAATCGATTCACGCAATATGTCAGTCATCACGGCTGCAGTCTCGGGCTTGAGAACTGAGCGAGTGACAGATTCAGGTACAGGATGACGCTTCCCA
>CAMDBY010000005.1 GCA_945889575.1 Bifidobacterium breve | reverse complement strand
AGGGTGGTGAGAACTCCGCCTAAGCCTTCTGCGCGTGCTGCAAGTAACAAGTTTTGTACTGCGGGGTACAAGGATGCTCCGCCCACAACTGGTGTGCGTCCGAGGTTTCCATCAGTGACGAATACTTCACGAGGATCATGAATGAACATAACGACAACAGGAACGTCGGCAAGTGATTCAGCAAGACGTGTGCCGACCGCAAGACCGGCGCGTGTTGCCTCCACGATATTTTCTGGCATTCCTTCAACACGCTTCATGTTGAATTCAACGTATGTGGCCCATTCGGCCGCATAAATTTCTCCGAGTTTTTGTTTTAGTGCGCGGTCACGCACTGCAATGATGCGCCACGGTTGTCTGTTGCCACCACTTGGTGCCCAGATTGCTGCTTGCAAGACTCGCTCAAGAGTTGCATCGTCAACAGCTTTATCACTGATGCGCCGAATGGATCGGGTTGTAGAAAGAATGGAATATAGATTGTCAGCGTCGCTCATGACTGCAATCTAATCGGTACGAAGGCGACCCCTTAGCGTCGAGACGCACTGGCAGGCCACGGAGACATCTCTAGCCCGACACCTTGGTATACGCCATACAGCAAAGCCGCATAGTCCACCGAGATATGTGCGCGAGCGAGACGAACAAGCTCATCACGAAACAGAACACCATGAGAGTCTGCCCCCACGATGACATGAGCAACCTCATGTAACGCTGTTGCTGCTGTGGTGACTTTGCCGCGAAAACAAATTGTATTTGATTCAATATCAGCAGAAGCTAGGGATGATCGAACTACTCGTCCAACGACTACCTGTGGCATATCAATATCTTCGCGAGTACACACATGTTGCATCCACTCATCAATGTGTCGCGATGTGAAATTGCGTGAGCCAAGTTCATTATCGACAATGTCTTCGCACGCATAGGTCAGTGCTTGTTCAGGTGAGCATTTCTGGTATTCGTTGGCGCGAGCGACTGCAACCTGAACAAATGTGTTGAGTGCGTTCACGACAATTCGCCGCGCACCCCAGCGGTAAAGGATCGGCCAGAACCGCCGAACCCGCTACCAGCGCTTTTACCGTTGATGTATGCACCAGATGATGTATCGCTATATGTATAGCCACCCCGAAGTGGTGGACCATTGACGCGCAATTCATGTTGGGCACGTTTCATGCGATCTGCAAGGACAAGTCCCGAACCAGGAGTTTCGGATACGAAATCTTTGCGGGCAACCGAAAGCGATTCTTGAATACCTAACTGGAACCCTTTCCACCATGCAACCCGCCATGACCTGTCACCGCGAGGCAAGAGACGTGCTCCCATGGCGTCAGCAGCAGCAAACAAAGTTCGAGTTGCGAAAATATCGGATGCGCGACCATAGAGAACCAGAACACATTCATCGCTTTCATCTTCTGTGCGATAGCCAGCGCAGGAATGCAACAGAGCGATGGTGTACAAAATATTCTGACGTCGAACCCGATACAGCCCACCAACCCGAACGCGTTCGACAACGACCGTACTGTCTTCTTCTGGACGAGACGACGTGATGTCAGATTGCGAGAGTCCATGTTTTTGCATCAGTTTTGATGCCATAGCAAGAGCCGATTCAGCTTCGGCTTGCGGTGTGTTGGGATGTTGCGCCAGATTCAACATGGCATTGATGCGGTCGCGCTGGTCGCTCATTGCGGAAACTCTACGTGCGGGGTGGTTAGTGGTTAAGGACGCTTGAAAGGAACGCACGGGTACGTTCTTCAACAGGAGCCGAAATTACCTGGGACGGTGGGCCTTGCTCGATGATGACACCGCCATCCATAAACACAACTCTGTCTGCAACACCCTTTGCAAAGCCCATTTCATGGGTAACGACCAACATGGTCATTCCTTCTTGGGCTAGCGATTGCATCACTTGCAACACTTCGCCAATTAGTTCCGGATCGAGCGCACTTGTCGCTTCGTCAAACAACATCACGTCAGGGTTCATGGCAAGCGCACGAGCAATTGCAACTCGCTGCTGTTGCCCACCAGAAAGTTGCGCAGGATAAGCATTGTCTTTCTCAACTAGTCCAACACGGGCAAGTAAACCGTGAGCAATTGTTGCTGCTTCGTCTTCGCTTCGTTTTAATACTTTGCGTTGTGCGACACACACGTTTTCTAATGCAGTCATGTGAGGAAACAAATTGAATTGCTGGAAAACCATTCCAATGTGTGCCCGTGCCTCATCAAGATCACAGTCAATGTCTGTCAGTTCACGACCAAGAACCACAACAGTTCCGGCAGTTGGTGTTTCTAACATGTTGACGCACCGCAACAATGTGCTCTTGCCTGAACCAGATGGACCAATAATGCAGACCACTTCGCCACGTTGCACTTGTAGATCAATGCCACGCAACACATGATTATCACCAAATGATTTATTGAGATCAGTGATGCTGACAACGACGTCTGAGTTCATCGGCTTGCTGCCTTCTCGCGTCGTTCCATCCACGCCACAAGTTGAGTAAGAGGAACAGTCATTGCCAAATACACAAGTCCAGCAACAATTAGGGGAGTTGCATTTGCTGTGTGATTCACACCATCACGACCAAAACGAGCAAGGTCACGAGTTCCTGCGGTAACGCCAAGTACCGAGATGAGTGATGTGTCTTTAATGAGAAGGACAAATTCGTTTGTTAGTGGTGGCACGATGATGCGTAATGCTTGAGGAATGATGATGGTGATCATGGCGCGAGAATATGACATGCCCAATGAACGCGCAGCTTCCATCTGACCTTTTGGCACTGCCTCAATTCCTGCACGAATTGTTTCTGCCATATATGCACTTGCGACAAGCGCTAGCGGAACAGCGCCTTGAAGGTATGGGTTGGGCCAACGCCAACCGGTTGCGATGGGTATACCAAACCCAAGAATTAAAAGAGTGACGAGAAGTGGAATACCACGGAAGATCTCGATGTATGTTGCTGCAAACCAGCGATACGGGCGAATAGTACTGAGGCGCATGAGTGCAAATAACAGACCAAATGAGAGTCCGCCCGCAAAGCCCAAAATGGTGAAGATGATTGTGTTCTTCGCGGCACTAGTAAGAATGTCTGGAAACTGTTCAACCACAATGTCCCACTGGAACATGGCGCTCTGTAGTCGACCCCAATCAACAACAAGAACCATGGCCAACAGAGCGATTACAGAAAGTACATACACGGTTATACGCCGGTATTGCGCCTTCTTGCGCTTGCTGATGGCCATGGCTCTCAGAGGTTGTTATAGGTAATGGAAAGTGACCTGTTGTGGCCTAGCCGAAGTACTTCTTGAAGATGCCGTCGTACACGCCATTCGCACGGAATTCTGTGAGGCTGGCGTTAATTGCTGCTACAAGATCAGTGTTTTCTTGTGATGTTGCGAAACCATACTTTTCGGATTCGGTGTCAAACTTGATGGATACTGCTGAGGTGCCCATTTTAGTTGCACGGAATGCATTGATTGGGAAGTCCTGAAGAACTGCATCTACTTGCTTTGACTCAAGAGCCAAGAACATTGCGGCTGCATCGTCGAATGACTGAATCTTTGCATCGGGTGCATTGGCCTTTGCGTACTCTTCACCGGTTGTGCCGGTTTGTACTGCAACGGTCTTGCCGCTCAGTGACGCAAGACTATTCAATGTTTCTTTATCTTCTGTGCGTACAAGAAGTGACTGGAACGAATCAAAGTAACCATCTGAGAACGCAGCGTTTGCGGCGCGCTCTTCGGTGATTGTTAGTGATGATGCCACTACGTCACATGTGCCAGCTTTAGGAGCCAACCAAATTCCGTCAAATGGCTGAACAGTTACTTCGAGAGCAAGGCCGTAGCGCTCTGCGATTGCGGTCATGATGTCCATGTCGAATCCGGTCCAAGTGCCATCTTCGTTCTGGAATTCGAATGGCTCGTATGGGGCATCTGAGCAGACAGTCAACTTGCCCTCAGCAATTGGCGTGAATGTCAATTCCTGTGTTTCGGTTGAACCTGCTGCAGCAGTTGTGTCAGATGACGAATCGCTGCCGCCGCATGAAGCGACAATGAATGAAAGTGCTGCAAGCGATGCAAGCAGACGGGTGGTACGTGCCATGGTGACTCCTAAGGGTGTCGTTGGAAATGTTTCTACGACCTTAGACCACTCGCCAAGGGGTCGCCATTTTGGCCAGATTTGACGGTGCCCGCACCCGGCGTCCCTAAGCGGCAATACTCGTAACGGTGAAACGGCGGACAGATATAGAAGGGCTTCGTGCCATTGCTGTCCTTGCGGTCTTGCTGTATCACGCCGGAGTCCCTGGCCTAGGCGGGGGTTATGTCGGGGTCGATGTCTTCTTTGTGGTGTCGGGATTTCTTATTACCTCCTTACTGGTGGCAGAAAAGACCAACACAGACAGAGTTTCATTAGGGGCGTTCTATGCCAGGCGTGCCAGGCGAATTTTGCCGGTCTCAGCATTAGTGGCAGTTGTAACTCTTATTGCATCTTGGATCTGGCTAGAGCCATTGCGATTGCGATCGCTGTCCCATGATGTTCTTGCTGTTGCATTGTTCTCATCAAACTTTGTGTTTGCGAATCGGGGAGCTGACTACTTGCAGTCCGCATTGCCGCCTTCGCCGTTGCAGCACTACTGGAGTTTGGCTGTGGAAGAACAGTTCTATGTAGTGTGGCCTGCGCTTGTGATGTTGGTGTGCATCGGTGTTGGTACTCGAACTGTGCGCAATGTACGTCTTCGTGTTGGCGTTACAGCTGGCATTGCAGCGGTGGTGTCATTCGTTGCATGCATGGCACTCATGAACTCGTCGCAGCCTTGGGCTTTCTTTTCGCCTCACACGCGGGCATTTGAATTAGCAATTGGTGCACTTGTAGCAGTTGTACCGATTGGTGTTTCAATCACAGTTGTCCGAATGAACGCTGCGCTCGCATGGTGTGGGCTTGTCGGAATTATTGCAACGGTGACCTTGTTTTCAGAGACCACTACGTTTCCTGGACCGTGGGCACTTGCCCCCGTTATGGCGACTGCATTCTTGTTGCGTGGAGGAAACGCCACATCGTGGTCACCAGATGCATTACTGCGTCTATCGCCAATGCAATGGTTAGGTTCGCGTTCCTATTCGGCGTATTTGTGGCATTGGCCAGTGCTAATCATTGCTGCTGCAGCACTTGACAAAAAACTCTCTGTGTTTGAGGGGCTTGTTTGCCTCATGATGTCCCTTGCGCTCTCAGAGTTCTCATATCGATGTGTAGAAAACCCTGTACGGCGAAACCACAACATTGTGGGAATTCGTGCGTTGGTGTTATCAGTATCTCTTATTGCCGTCGTCAGTGGTAGTGCGGTCCTGGCGCAAAATAATCAACCAACACTCGATGGCGGCGTGGCAGCAACGGCACCTACATTGATTGCGGAGTCATCAACAACTATTGATTCTTCTGTTTCCACAACGACTATTCCTACTGAACCGCGCTTGCCTAGCCAGGGCACACCGGTTGAAGCCATTGTTCAAGCAATGTCTGCGACAGGATTGCCATCAAATATTACGCCATCGCTTCAAGGTGCAATTTCTGATATGCCCACGATCTATAGCAACAACTGTCATGCGAGTTTTTCTGCAACACGTCCGAAGAAATGTGTATATGGTGACGCGACATCATCAACAGTCATCGGTTTGTACGGCGATTCACATGCTGCAGAGTGGTTTCCTGCATTTGAGAAAATAGCAATCAAACGCAATTGGAAATTGATTACCTATACAAAACGTGGTTGCCCCCCAGCAGACATACCTACGTACAGCAGGGTGTTGGGAAAGGTCTACACGGAATGTGCGCCGTGGCGTGAAAATGTCTTAAAGCAAATGGTGACCGACGGTGTGCAGACTGTTTTTGTAGCGCACTTTGATCGCTTACTGTCCGCTTCAACTCGAGTGCCAATGTGGCAAAAAGAATGGCGTGCTGGATTGCAGTCAACTATTGACCAGTTAACAGCAAAGGGCATTACTCCTGTACTGATGGAAGATACGCCGTATCCCGGACAAGATATTCCGACGTGTCTCAGCCGCCATTACACAAATGTTCAACTGTGTAATCCAATTATTAGTTCGGCATTCCGCGATGACATGCACCAAATGTTGGAAGACTTTGACGCAGCAAATGTTCACGTTTTGTGGACACGGCGATGGTTTTGCACCGATGCAGGTTGCCCAACAGTGGTGGGAAACATCTTGGTGTATCGCGACGATAACCATATGTCGGTTACCTTTGCCTCATTTATTGCACCGCTTCTCGATGCCGCAATTGTTGACGTGGTGAACTGGGTATCAACCGAACCGTAATTAGTGCAACACTGAATATATGGAACAACGCAAATCACAGAACGAAATTCTTCAGCAATTGGTTTCCGATGGGCATCTGACTTCGGAACGGGCTGATGAAATAGCACAAGCACCAACACTCGCTTTTTCAGTTCGGGAATTGGTGTCATATCTTGCGGCAATTCTCATCACAATTGGTGTTGGTTTCATGGTTGCGGGCCTAGTTGTCAATGTTCCGCAGGCTGGAATAGCTGTGCTGCTGTATGTAGTTGCTGTAGTTGTCGGTTACTTCTCACGCAAGTTGTCTAGTGCGGCGAGTGAGAAGCAGAGAGTCGGAGAAGTGCTGGAGATTGCCTCCGTACTTGCTGCGGCAGTCGCATCTGGAATCTTGTTTGATATGACAAATATGCGGTCGGAATGGTCCTTATGCATACTTGCTATCGCAGCTGGAACATGGGGAGTGTTACGCGCATCACGTTCACAGTTCTCTGGTTCAATTTTGATGACAGCTTCAGTGCCCATTGCGATCACGGCAACAACGGAAACCATGAGCGTGAGTGGGAATAATCACACCCTTGTGGTTGGTCTGCTGTTGATTGCCGGAGGCCTGGGTCTGATTTCCATGGGTATGAGACGGATTGGTCTTGCATTCTTGCCACGTGCGTTTGGTTCTTTGCTCATTGTCATCGGTTCAATCACATTGGCCAATGTCTTCAACATGGGAGTTGGCGGTCTGATACCTATTGCTGTTGGTGCGGCGTTGTTCAGTCTTGGATCACGTGAACGTTCATCAGAAAACTTGGTGGCGGGCGCCTTCGGCATCATTGTGGGCGTGATTATGACCGTTGTCTATTGGTTGCCTGGCAATATCTTGCAAGGCCTTGCAATCATCGGTTGCGGTGTTGCACTGCTTCTTGTTCTCAGAAAGCAGTTAGCTCGCGCTAGTCAACTAAAGCCTGGTGCACCAACTGCTTAAGTTGCGGACGCAATGGCCATGTGCTTGACGGCATCAGCTGCGTCATGATCATGTACACAAGTTCTTCTTTCGGATCAACGGTGAAGTTGGTACTTGCGGCACCACCCCAGCCATAATCTCCAGCGCTTCCTGGCACTTTTGCTTTCACTGGGTCAAGCGTGACGCTAACGCCAAGTCCGAAGCCCACACCATCAAATGCAGTCTCTGCAAATAGTGGGCGACCGCACTCGCTGAGATCAGCGTTGTTGGGCAAATGGTTCGAAGCCATAAATGCAACAGTGCGATTCGACAAAATGCGAGTGCCGTTGTATTCGCCACCACCACGCAACATTTCAGCAAACTTCAAATAGTCACTTGTCGTGGAAACGAGTCCGCCTCCACCCATGTGCGCCTTCGGTTCGTTCAATGCACCAGCAGCACCAGCATCGTTACGCAAGATTTTCTTGTCTGCAGGGTTAGGTACGTACAACGCAGCAAGTCGGTCTGCTTTGTCTGCTGAACAATGGAACGCGGTGTCAGTCATGCCGAGTGGATCAAAGATGCGCTTCTTCATGAATTCACCAAGCGTCATACCAGAGAGAATTTCTACAACGCGACCAAGAACATCGATTGACATTGAATATGCCCATTCAGTTCCGGGCTGAAACATCAGTGGAAGGCCAGCAAGGATGTCGCAAATGTCAGCCAGTGATGCGCCAGGTGGCGTGCCCCATTCGAAACCTGCGTTGCGGTACATCTGATCGACTGGGTTTGAGTACACAAAGCCGTATGTCATACCGGCAGTGTGTGAAAACAGATGCCACATTTCCATTGGCTCAGTAATTGGTTCGTAACGCGGTGCAGTCAGTGTGCCAGAGCGGAATACTTTTTGATTAGCGAATGATGGAATGAACCATTTCACCTGATCATGCATTTCAAACAAGCCTTCTTCCCACAACATAAGTGCAGCAACTGCACAGATGGGCTTGGTCATTGAATAAGCACGATAGATGGTGTCGTTTTCGATTGGCTTTTTATTTTCCACATCTGCGTGACCATAAAGATCGCTATAGGCCAACTTTCCAGCACGCGAAACAGTGATGTGATACCCAGGCAACTTTCCGCTATCGACGTACTTACCAAAGTGAGAACGAATGCGAGCAAGACGTGTGGGGTCTAGCCCGACTTCTGATGGATCAACTGTTACTTCAAGATTCGACATAACAGCAATCTAGAACCACCTCGAGAGGCAGGTACCACTGGAGATAGGAGTTACTCAGTCTTGGGAGCGAAGTCGCGGAAAGCTGCCAACGCGCGAGGGCCATACACCGTGCCGGGGCCGCCGCTCATTGCAATCGCAACGCCAATGGTTTCTGCAACTTCTGCTTCAGTGGCCTTGTTTACTGCTGCGCCACGGGCATGGCTAGCGATGCAACCATCACAACGAACTGCGATTGCAATTGCAAGCGCCAGAAGTTCCTTTGTCTTTTTGTCGAGCACACCTTCAGCGAACGCAGCGCTATGCAACTGCGCAAACCCGTCGTACACGCCAGGAATCAGGGCCTTTAGTTCGCGACCCTCAGGTGCTAACTGCGACAAAACATCTCGGCCATGATCATGAGTGTGATCGGTCACGAAATCACTTTCAGTGCATCGTTGTCAGCTACGCAATGTAGGGCGCGCAGCAACATATCTTGCAAGAGTTGCTGGCCGCGTTCGTTCTGTTCAGCGAAGCCTCCGAACGTTGTGACGCCGTAGGTTACACAGAAACAAATAGCCACCAAGTATTGGCGCCACATTTCGGCGCGGTCAATTGAAATTCCATGAAATTCCAGACGGTCAAGGTATGTGTTGACAAGTTCTTGGTCATGGCCACGACGTACTTCAGTTGCAATTGACTGGCTAATGAAATATCCAACGTCGTACATGCCAGATCCAGTGCCAACAATCTGGAAGTCGATAACAACTGGCTCGTCACCATCAAACATCATGTTGTCTGCGCGGTAGTCGCCATGCATCAATGTCAGCGGTGCCATTAAGTTGCCAAGCATCCAGGGGACGTTGGCAGCCCAAATATCACCAATGCCGCGAACACTTTCTGGAAGAAGGTGGCCTGCATACTGTTCTACATTTGGCCAACCTTGACCCCACAGCATTGGAAGGACCATTTCATACGTCGGGTTAAGAATGGGAGGAAAGATATTCTGCATGCTTGGCAACTTCGGACTGCTCCACCACATTGCGTGGAAGTCAGCAAGTTTTTCCAGCATAATTTTTGAGTCAGTAAGACTCACGCCGTCTAGTTGGTTGAGAGGGCGGTAGTGGCTAATGTCTTCCATTGCAATCGTGAAGTTGGTGTTTTCACTTTCGATCGCTTGGCCATAGCACTTTGCAGTTTTAAAAGGCGCACTTGGTGCACAGTCGCGGTAAAAAGTTAGTTCGCGAATATAGAACACCAGAGCGTCTGCAGTTCCACGTTGAACAGGGTCATCTGTCGGGTATTTCACGACGAGAGATTTCGGGGCTTTTGTAGCACCTGAATATGTAGGGGTCACACGTTGCAGGATGCTGAGAATTCCGACACCTTCGCCTATTCGCTCTGTTGAGACTGACGTCACTGTGATGCCGTCTTCAAGGTTTCCGCTTCCGCGCATTACCCCTTCGACCCACGCAGGTGTGATGTCCTTTTCAGATGCAAGTAATCCGAGTCCGGATGTAATGAGATCAACGATTGCCATGAGAATTCCCCCTAGTCGTTGTTCCCCCCGGAACAACAAATAAAAACACTAGTTCTCTTTACGGTGGACGCAAAGTAGACGGGCGTAGCCTTACTTATATGTCAGAACTGCGCATCGGCGTTATTGGTACTGGAATGATGGGGTGCGAGCATTTGCGCAATCTCATGGGCATCACAAATGTTGCAGTCACTGCCGTTAGTGACCCCCACGAAGAACAACATGGGTGGGCCCGCAACACCTTGGGCGACCGAGCATCTGGAGTTGCTGAGTTCTCGGATCACCGTGATCTTCTTGGTAGTGGTCTTGTGGATGCGGTACTTGTGGCTTCACCTAACTTCACGCACAAGTCATTGCTTGATGACATCTTTGAGACCAACATTCCAGTGCTTGTGGAGAAACCGATGTGTACCACTGTTGAGGATTGTGTTTCTGTTGTGAAAGCTCAATCTCAACGCTCGGCTATTACATGGGTTGGACTCGAGTACAGGTACATGGCACCGATTGCTGGCCTTCTGCATGAACTGCGTTCGGGAATCATCGGCAATATGAAGATGATGTCGATTCGTGAGCATCGTTTTCCATTTCTTGTCAAGGTTGACAACTGGAATCGGTTCTCACAAAACACGGGCGGCACATTGGTAGAGAAGTGTTGTCATTTCTTTGACCTAATGAATGTTGCAGTGGGCTCTCGGCCTGTGGGCGTCATTGCTAGTGGTGGTCAAGACGTGAATCATCTTGACGAAGTGTACGGCGGAAAGCGCAGTGACATTCTTGATAATGCGTATGTAATTGTGGAATACGCGAACGGTGTTCGCACAATGCTTGATTTGTCAATGTTCGCCGAAGGTGGACAGCACGAACAAGAAATCACTGTGGTGGGTGACAAGGGAAAGCTGGAAGCATTCATCCCAGGTAACGGCAAGATCTTTGTTGGTGAACGTTCATCTCGGTCAGTGCGTGAAATTGATGTACCGACAGACCCTGATATTGCGCACATGGGTTTTCACTTTGGCGCCAGCTTTATCGAATGCAAACGGTTTGTTGATGCAGTGCTGAATAACACGCAACCAGAAGTCACGGTTATCGATGGTTTATGGTCAGTTGTCATTGGTGCAGCAGCGCACAAATCAATCGATGAACAACGTCCTGTACTGATTTCGGAATACGGACTCTGACATGGACGAACTTGTACTCACAGCGCATCTTGTAGCTACTTGCATCATGGTAGGTGTCATTTGGTTTGTGCAATTAGTGCATTATCCGTTGCTTGCAGTGGTGCCAGTAGAAAGCGCGAAAGAAGTAGCTGAGAAACATCAGCGATGGACAGGAATTGTCGTTGGCCCGCCAATGGCTGTTGAAGGTGTTGCCACATTGATTTTGTGGGCCAATACCCCATCTGGTGTGTGGTGGTGGCTGACGTGGGTAAACGGTGCTTCGTTGGCCGTTGCGCTTTTGTGCACCATCTTTCTGTCTGTACCGCGACACGCGCGCATGGTTGAGGCACCTGATGTGCAGGTTGGACGCGAACTCGTGCAAACAAATTGGCCTCGCACAATTGCATGGACCACATGTGGTTTTCTCGCTGCAGTAATGCTTTTACAAGGAATATAGATAATGAGTAATTTTTTTAGTTCGCTACTGGACACAGCAATAGTTTTAGGTTTTTCCCGCATAGGTTTTATTGCGCGTTCACGCATTAATCACTGGGTTAAAGTTTCTGGCTACGACTTAACTGGCAAGGTAGTAGTGGTCACTGGGCCAACATCAGGTCTTGGGAAAGAATGTGTGCGCATTCTTGCCCCAACAGGTGCACAGTTAGTTCTTGTTGCGCGAAACAAAGAAAAGTGTGAGGACATTATTTCGTCTATACGCAGTCTTTGTACGGGGCCAGAGCCAGTGTGTGTTGTTGCAGAGATGGGTGACTTGGTGTCTGTTGGCAAAGCAGCAAGAGAGATTGCAACTCGTTTCCCACAGGTCTTTGCAGTTGTTCATAATGCTGGTGCGCTTCTCAATTCACGTGAAGTATCGCCTCAAGGTATTGAACAAACGATTTCATCTCATGTTCTCGGACCACATCTTTTAACAACAGTTCTGCTTCCGAACCTGATTGCAGATCAAGGTCGCGTTGTCACTGTCTCGTCTGGCGGCATGTATTCAGCGGAACTACCGAATATAGATGGGAAACGTTCTCTAGAAATGCGCACTGATAGCTATAACGGTTCCAAGCAATATGCAATTGCAAAACGTGCGCAGGTGACTCTTAACGAAATGTGGGCGACTAAGGAGCGTTCTGTTCATTTTGATTCCATGCATCCTGGCTGGGCTGATACGCCTGGAGTGCAGGAATCAATTCCTGCCTTCCAACGAATTACTAAACCAATTTTGCGCTCTCCAGCGCAAGGGGCTGACACCATCGCGTGGCTGGCAGCAGTGCAACCTATCCCGGGGGCTAGCGGTTCGTTCTGGTCTGATCGCGAAGTTCGCAGTATTCACAAACTTCCGACAACTAGGCGCAGTGATAATGCACAGGCGCGGACAAATTTATGGAACTGGTGCAATCAAATAATTGGCCCGTACGTTTCGGAATAATACGGCGAGAGCCTAAATACAACGGTTAGTGGTGGTGCCAATTCCATCAATGGTGGAAACCAAAATATCGCCAGGCTTCAAGAACACTGGCGGCTTACGAGAAACGCCAACTCCGCCTGGTGTACCAGTAAAGATCACATCACCCGGAAGTAATTCAACAATTCCGGATACGTATTCCACAATGTCTCCAACATTGAAGACAAGGTCATCTGTCAGAGTGTCCTGAACTTCTTCACCATTCAGTGTGCAGGTCATATGCATCACATCACGATTCGGAACATCAGCTGCATCGACAAGCCATGGGCCAAATGGCCCGAAATTCTTCTTGCTCTTGCCAAGGTCGAAGTGGGGAGGCTGAGCTGCAAATTGCAATGCACGGTCTGAGATGTCTTGTCCAACGCTGATTCCAGCAATGTGATTCCATGCGTCAGCCTTAGCAATATTGCGACCACCACTACTGATGACAACTACAAGTTCAACTTCCCAGTCGACCATCGGCGCATCAATAGGAATGTCAGCATTCGGGCCAGCGATGCACGACGTGAACTTAGTAAACGTCAGTGGCACGGCGGGAAGGCCCATTCCGCTTTCTTCAGCATGTGAGCGATAGTTCAATCCGATTGCAAAAACTTGCAACGGAAATGGTGATGGTGCATCCAGTTCGTCAGGGTTGGCAGGTGATCCACCATCAGTCACTGTTGCAGCAAACGCGCGCAACTCTGCCCAACGTGGAAAAGCCTTGATCGGGTCTGCATCAAACTTTCCCCCACTAACTTCTGCCAGGTCGACAAGATTGTTGTTGGGGCCGACCACTAATTGGGCGCGGCCATTTTTTGAAGCAAATCGCAATGTCATGGGGCTACTGTAGCCATTAGCAGTCACTTGACTAACAATGGAGAGTAAGGAAATTTCATGGCTTCGCCTATCAAATTCGCTCATGTCGTTTTGAAGAGCCCACGGTACGCAGAAATGCTGGATTGGTGGCTTGATTTCTTAGAGGGTTCTGTCCGTTATGGGAACGATTTCATCTCGTTCCTTTCTTATGACGACGAACATCACCGCATTGCCATTGTGAATATGCCCGACCTAGAGCCTCGGTCATCTAAATCAGAAGGCCTCGAACATTTCGCTTTCACATATGCGTCAATAGATGACCTCTTTGGTCAGTACGAGCGCATGAAAGCAAAAGGAGTGTCGCCATACTGGACCATCAATCACGGAATGACGTTGTCTGCCTATTACCGCGATCCTGATGGTAACCAAGTTGAGACTCAAGTTGATTCATTGACAATGGAGCAAGCAGATGAGTTCATGAATGGGCCGCTGTTTGCCGCCAACCCAATTGGTATTGATGTTGATTTCGAAGTACTCAACGCACGACGCAAAGCTGGTGAAAGTGCTGAATCATTAACTGACTACGCAACATCAGGCAAATGAGTATGCCTGATTACCAGCAAAGGCGTGAGATTGTTCGAACATTTCGTAATTCACTCATTACTGAATTCATTCAATGAAAAAAGTTGACGTCACCATTCTGGGTGGCGGTCCGGTCGGAAGTTTTCTTGCCACGATTCTGAATGATATGGGTGTTTCAAACGTCGTTATCGATCGCGACCTCATTCCGTATCAACTACCGCGAGCAATCGTGATGGACGATGAGATACTCCGTGCGTGTTATGACCATGGAATGGGCGAGTGGCTACAGCTCAATACTGAGCCGTTACAACGCGGTGATTTTGTTGGCCCAAATGATGAAGTAATCATTGGTGCAGATATTCCACCAGTCGGTCTGCAGGGAGTGCCGCCGGTAGTCGTTCATTATCAACCTGAACTCGACGCCATGTTGCGGTCTGAAGCTGAAGCCCGAGGTTCAACCGTGATGTGGGGTCGAACGGTGACACACATAGAAGATGACGGTAAGAAAGTTGTCACAACTCTTGATAACGGAGAAACGATTGAATCGCGTTGGTTTGTTGGTTGTGATGGAGCATCAAGTTGGACACGAAAGTCCTTGGGTCTGCAGTTAGAAGATTTGCATTTTGATCAGGAATGGTTAGTGGTTGATGCCGAACTGCATGAAGGTGCCGTTGTTGATCTCCCTGTCGGTGTGCGCCAGTTTTGCCATACAGATCGTCCGTTTACTTTTGTGCAAGGAGTGCGCCGTTACCGCCGATGGGAATTTCAAGTGCAAGACGGCGAAGATACTGCTGCACTCAATACTGAACAAGGCCTCTGGGCATTACTTGACGGAATGATTTCACCATCAGTAGCACGCATTGTGCGTAGTGCTGCGTATCGGTTTCATGCAGTCGTTGCGCCAGTGATGCAAAGGGGAAATGTATTCCTGGCTGGCGATTCTGCACATCAGACTCCGCCTTTCGCTGGTCAAGGATTGAATTCCGGTATGCGCGATGCCATCAACCTTGCGTGGAAACTTTCGTTCATCACTCGAGGAATTGCCTCTGAGAAAATTCTTGACACCTATTCACCTGAACGGGTTCCACATGTTCGTAGCACCATTGCCCACGCAGTCGACATGGGTCGCCTCATTGATCAACTAGGTGGTCGTGTTAGTCATGGAGTTGATGTTGAAAGTGGATACGGCGGCACACGGCCGAGCCCATTTATTGAAGCGGGAATTGTGATGGGCGATGACGCGCGAGTTGGGCATCAGTTCTGGTTCCACCCTGAAGTGTCGAAAGCAGTTCGCACTAACGGCGCGTCATTTGTGCTGGTCACTGCTGCGCCAGTCGTCATCCCGCCAGCATTTTCTTCCATTCCTGTCATCAACGTGGTGGCACCGGAAACTCTTGGTGATGCATTTGCAATCGTGGTTCGGCCAGATCGGTACGTCGCGGCAGTGGCAGGTGATTTGGTCGAATTGAATCAGTGTGCGGCTAATCTCGCTACGTATGTCTGATCAGGCTCCGCACTTTGAAGTGAAACCAATAACAAAGGAAAAGCACGATTGCATGTCGTGTGGTTCGCCTCTTGCTACAGCGTGGAGCACTTCGGAAGGCACTGCGTGGTTGTGCAGAGAATGCGCCAACCTCAATGATTTGGGTTGCCCCTAGGCAAGAACTTTTGTCAGGCCCCGCGTTGCGACTGCGCCAACTTTGTCAAAGACTCGACCAAGCATGATGTTCACTGGCCACGCAATGAGATTTGCAGTCAGCACTGCGTCGTAGGTGACATCACAGCCGGTTGCAGTGGGCGTGATGGTGACCCGATCAACTGACGTGAACATCCAGTTCTTGCCCTTCACTAACACATTGGTGGGTGAATCGCACTCAAGTGTGGTGTAACGCAATACGGAATTTTGCCCGCCGAAGCCCTTCACTGTGATGTCAAAGACATTGCCGAGCCCGGCGCCGTCTCCGACAATCTGGTCGATTTTGATTATCCCTTTGTCCCATTGGGCAAAATTGCGAATGTCTGACATAAATGCAAACGCTTCTTCAGGAGATTTGGACGAAGGAACAGTGGTGACGAAATGAGCCATAGGGATATCAACCTAGGTGACTGATGCCCCATTCCCGAATCTGTAAATGATTCGTAAGGTAGAGGCGTGCAAGATTTCTGCCCAGCGCCAGTGCGCCGACCAATTATGAAGCAACAGTGGCAAGAGCTTGCCTACATTCATTGGCGGTACGACGCTGCAGTGGTGCAGGCGTTACTCCCTAAAGGACTAGAAGTTGACACGTTCGATGGTTCGGCATGGGTGGGCCTTATTCCTTTCTCGATGCGCAACATCTCGTTTCCTGGTACTCCGGCGATTCCATATCTTGGTTCGTTTCCTGAGGTGAATGTGCGTACGTATGTAAAGAAGGATGGAATTCCTGGCGTGTGGTTTTTCTCACTCGATGTGAATCGGTTGCTTCCGGCACTTGCGGCGCGCGCTTCATACTTCCTGCCGTACTGCTGGGGGAGTGCTTCGCATGTGGTGACTTCTGAATCATTGAATACCACTGTGAAGCGTCGTTGGCCCCAAGTGGCTTCCACATCAATTCGTATAACTATCGGTGAGCGAATTGAACAGCCTGATGAATTGTCAGTGTTCCTATCAGCTCGATGGGGTTTGTATTCAAAAGGCTTCGGTAAAGGTCTGCGGTATGCGCCTGTTGATCATGAGACATGGATTCTCCACACTGCGACGCTTGAGCATCTTGAAGACACGTTGGTCATTGCTGCTGGCTTACCTGCACCTACAGGTGATGCGCATGTTTTGTATTCGCCAGGCGTATCTGTGCGAATCGGTGTGCCGCACTCGGTTTAGCGGCGACGAGGCCGAGCTGCTGGCATCCAGTTTTCGCCGGCAATCTCGTTGATGTGTTGCACATACCGTTCGCCAACAGGTTCGAGAATAGAAAGCAACTCAACAGTGTTCTTTTCGCCGAAGTGACGCCACGGAATTTCACACAGCACATCTGTACGGCGTTCAAGCTCTACTCGATACTCGACACCCGCGTCATTGATGACACCATCAGTAACAAACCCACGTGATGACAAGTTGTCGAGGGCAGCAATAATCTCTGCATCGTCTGCGCCACGGCTGCGTGGGATCCACTCTTTGGGGTAGCCCATCCACGCATCATGCAGAAGTCCAGCTTCAACAACACCGATGTTGTCGTTCAACAAAATTCCAAAATGTGTGTCACCGCGCCATTCGCGAATGCAGTTCAATGCGTTCCATGCTGACATCAATGGGTCCGTTGGACGTGGCCATGATTTGTGTGCAGCAAACAGCACACGACCACTTGCAGGAATGGCATCAACCGTTTTCCATAAGTCATCTGCAAGCGCACCAAATGGCGCAATGATTTGTGGCGTCATCTCTTCGAGACCAGCTTGAACAGCAGAATCACGTGCAACCGTGACTTTGTGCCAATCAGTGATGTATGTAGCAGCATTGTTTAGTACGAAGTGAACGAACTCGCGTTTGATTGTGTAGAACGCTGCGAACAATGCTTCTGCTCCAGCTGGCGCCAGCGGTGCACCGCGGTTCACAATGTAATGACCTAGTCCATCGGGCACACCAAGTGCAGCGAGATTGTCTTTTGCACGAGGGTCCCAAAAGATCCAGCCCAATAGTTGATGCGACGCAAATGATGCGCGGCGAGTGAGATCTTGCCAATCAGCCATAACATGACCGTACTGGCTGATGGTTGATTGCTCTATGAGTGCAGGATATTCGCAACGCCAACAAGGGACGTGAGCGCACTGTCCATTGCATCGGAACCCTGCTCGGGTACATCGCTAAAACGACCGAGATAAGTAATGGCCACTTCGCCGTTCTCAACGGCACCGCCGTCGGTGTCGTTTGGCATTTGAATCAAGCTTCCGTAATTCATCCGAACGTAGAAAGCACCTTCATGTCCTTCTTTAGCCTCAAGATCTGCAGTTGCCATAGAAACGGGGACAATGTGCCCAACATCGGTACGACGCCAACCCTTCATCTCTGACACTGCACAGTTCGGCACATTCACATTGATAACTACTGGCTCTGAAGGTCTATCTGCAATCCAGCCTTCAACCACACGTTGCGCAACCGTTGCTGCAGAATCCCATTGCTGGCCTTTCAGTGCATCGTCCCAACCTTGACCTTCAGCACCGAAACCTGTGACTGCCTGGCTGACTGCAATACCGCTGACTCCACCATTACGAGCAGTCACTGCTGCACCAACTGTGCCTGAGTGATACACCGCACGGCCAACATTTGCTCCAGGGTTAATGCCAGATACGACTAAATCAAATGGGGCACCGTACACACCGAGGCGAGCGAAGAAAACACACAATGCAGGTGGGCCAGTGATTGCCCACGACGTGTCGATGCCTTCAATCGTGCGCTTCTGTACTTCGGGCTGAATGATGTGCAGGGCGCCGATTGCCGCACCTGCACCTGAGTATTCCTGGTCTGGGGCAGCGACCACGACTTCACCGTATGGACGCATCGCGCGGGCTAAGACATGAAGGCCGACAGAGTCGATGCCGTCATCGTTTGTTACAAGAATTCTCATGGTAATTCGTTTCTATATTTGTTCGAAATGGAAGTGGAGTAGTCGGCGAAATTCATCAAGAGGTAATTGATCTTTGGAGATGTCTTTGCCAATGTCATCCCAACGCCTCAGCGCAATAGCATCGGCGAATTGTGGCATTGCCATAAATCGATCCGCCTCGGCATCTGTCATGGGGCCACCTTGTAATGCGAGGCTGGCAACAGATCCCGCACTCAACGTTTCAAAATAACCATCTTCTCGTGCACACAGCCACCGTTTGCCTTCGACATGAAGTGCGATGGGCGCAGTAACTGCTGGCGGAAATAACGGAGCCAACACACGAACGGCAGTTGCTTCGTGCACTGTGTCGATTGTGTGTTCTTCTTTTCCAGAAGAATCTTCAAGATCGACCAAGTGTCCGACGTCGTGGAGCAACGCAGCGAGAACAAGTGCGCTTGATGCATCGGCATCTTCAGCCAGCTGTGCGCATTGCACCGCATGGGCCGTTTGCGAGATATTCTCGCTATAGAACTGTTGTCCCCATTTTTCAAAGAGAGATTCAATTTCAACTAGTGATGTAAATTTGTTCATACGGGTCTTCCTTCAAAGTCGTCAATTAGAGAAATACGAACGTTTCCGGCGTTGTGTTCTGTGTCACGGAAGATACGAAGTTTTTCTTCGTAGTAGTCAGATCGAAGATCACCTTCGCCCGCTGCGTTAAAGGTTGGGTAAATGGCACGACGGTCACGTTGTGAATTATTGGTGCCACTGCGATGCGGTGTATGCGAGTGAAAGAACAGAACGTCGCCCGCTTCCATCTCCACTGGATGCCAATCGTGTGCTTCTACCCATTCATTAACGATGCAGCTGCGTTCATTCATGGGAAGCAATACATGATGTTGTCCGTCAACAACTTCTAAACAACCATTTGAAGTCGTGCTTTGGTCAATTGCAATCATGCACGAGATTGAAGTTTCAATAAACGGGTACGCCGGTGCATCTTGATGAGGCAGGAACCCTGCTCCGCCGACCAACTTGTAGTTGATTTTTTCTTTGTAGAGAATTGCTTGTTCGCCCATGAGGGCAGAGACAATTTCCACGATTGCACCAGTAGTCAGAATTTCACGCAAAGGAGTATGGAATGGCACAAAGTTTTCCGTGCGGCACAACTTCGGCCCACTGTCGGTCATCTCGCGATAGTGCAACCAGTCACCATTTTCGGGCCATTGCTGAACTTCGTCAACCCAATGCTGGATATCACGAATTTCTCCACCCACAAACGGGCGGCACAAAAGCCAGCCATTGAGTCGATATGAATCGATCTGGGAGGTAGTGATGTGCACCTCCTCATCGTATTGAGTAGCCCCCAATTGGGCATAGCCCTGACCCAACTGTTCACCTCTGTGTTACCGCCTGTATGGGTGGTACCGTTTGCTCAAGTTCGAGGGATCGGGGACCCATATGACATACGCAGGCGATCGCGTTCTTTACGACGCAGATACACACATCATGGAGCTTCCAGACTTCCTCAAGAAGTTTGCCGACCCAGACGTGCGCGACCTTCTTCCAGAAGTTGATTACGGCCGTTCACTTGTGACTGACGAAGAAGTCGCAATCATTGTTGGCAACGGCTCGCAGCATTCAGACGAACACAAAGAGTCACTTATTGCTCTTGGTGATCGCATGATTCAAGAGGTCAAAGAAATTCAAGCTCTTGGCGCATTCGACAAGCATGACCGTGTCATCGCCAGCGACATGTTGGGCTTCAAGAAGCAGTTGGTATTCCCAACACACAGTTTGCACATGCCATTTTCACCAAGCAGTAAAATTCCTGACAAGGTTCGCTACGGCGGCGCACGTGCGCACAACCGTCACATGGCTGACTTCTGTTCAATTGATGACCGTCTCATGGGAGTTGCTGCAATTCCACTTGAGAATCCAGCGCTTGCATTAGAAGAGGTGCAGTGGAGTCTTGACAATGGTCTTGAGGCAATGTGGGTGCCACATCGTTTGGCTGGCGAGCGTTCACCAACTCATGTTGACTTCAATCCGATTTGGTCGTTGTTGCAAGAAGCACAAGTGCCAGTGGTATTCCACGTTGGTGGTAACCCATTGCAACTGAAGCCAGAGTGGAGCAACACCGGTCGCGGTGTTACAAAAGACTGGATGGGCGGCGGAGAAAATGTTCGTGCTCGTGACGCTGCAGTGATGCATCAGGGTATTGAAACATTTATTTCCATGTTTGTTCTTGACGGTGTTCTTGAAGACTTCCCAGACTTGAAGTTTGCTTCTGTTGAACTGGGCGCTGGCTGGGTTCCTGAAATGATTGTTCGCCTTGATCACATCCACAAGGCGTACTCACGCGTTGACGACCGTCTTCGCGGTTTCAAGCGTTCACCGTCTGAGCAGATTCGTCAACAGTTCGGTTTCACACCGTTTGTATTTGAAGATGTCGCACGTCTGATTGACCAGTCAAACGATGATCTCTATTTGTTCTCTAGCGATTACCCACATACAGAAGGCGGCCGTGACCCGATTGCCCGCTTCGAGTCATGCATGACCCAGGTGCCTCAAGCATCTGTCGACAAGTTCAACTCGGGCAACTTCTTGCGGGTGTTCCCGCACGCTCGCGTTACTGCAGACAAATAACCTTCGGCTCCGTATCAATGCGGACT
>CAMDBY010000004.1 GCA_945889575.1 Bifidobacterium breve | reverse complement strand
TCAATAGAAATTCCGAAGTTCTCTTTTATGGTGCGAATCAAACGATTTGGATTCTTCTTATCAAAGTTGGTGTTGATGCGCCCACGGCGAGTCGATCCGGCTTGCGTGACCCACATGTCTCGAGGAAAGGAAATGACAGCCGCCTGATTATCGATGGGGTTGACACGAATCACCATGATCGAGTCACTGCGTTCGCCGTATGTGCTGCGCTTTCCGAAGCCGCCTGCGTATGGTGAATCTTTAGCAATACATGCATTGTTGTCAGAGCCGGTGATTAAGAAATTCTTTGCCTTTAAATCACCGATTGGCAAATCAAATCCATTGGCGTTGGAGTCAACCGAATCAATGGTGACAACTTTGCGGTTGTTGAGTTTCCAGTTTGCATACAAAAGCCCGGTGCCAGAAAGAATTGTTACAACTGCAAGCGTTATGTTGGCGAGGAGAAAAACTCGGTGTTTGCCAGAGTGGTGGGGGGAAGCGATTTCATCGGGCATGACCCTTACACCGTAGTTGCGCGCGTGAGCCTGCCACTGTCGCTGAGGCTAGATCTAGTGAATATTGGGCGCGAGAGTCACGTCGACGGTGATCTCGTTCGTGTCTGCGGTGGAGATGCTCCACTTTTCGACTGAACCTGCATCAGCAATATCGGCCCAACCGGCAGTTATGGCAGACGCAGCATTGATGCTTGTGACAAACGATGCTTCGGTAACTACAGCTCGTTGGCTGACTTTGGCTTCAGTCTTTGCACGACGGATGACACCGATAGCCCCACAAATGGCGTCAAGCAGTTCGTCGTTCGGACCGTCCGTTAGTCCGCCTGTCAGCGCTGATGTTGTTGGCCATTGCGATTGGTGAACAGAACCTGATTGCCACCAGCTCCACACTTCTTCAGTGACAAACGGGAGAAGAGGAGCCAATAGGCGTTGCAAGGTGGAAAGAGCGCGGCGCAATGCAGCGCGTGCCGACATGGCGCCGTCTTCCGTGTGGCTGAGGTATCCGCGAGTTTTGACGAGTTCGACATAGTCGTCACAGAACCACCAGAAGAATTCTTCTGTGCGTTCAAGAACTCGTGCGTAATCAAACGCTTCGAACGCTGCAGTTGCTTCGTCAACAACACCTGCAAGGCGACGCAACATGGCAACGTCAATTGCTTCGGTTGGAACAACGTCATCGGCTACTTCACCGATACCAAGAACAAACTTCGACACGTTCAACAATTTGGTTGCCAACTTGCGGCCAACCTTCATTTGGTCTTCGCTAAATGCAGTATCAACACCGGGGCGAGCACCAACAGCCCAGTAACGCACAGCATCACTTCCGTAGGAATCAAACAAATCAGATGGTGTTACAACGTTGCCCTTTGATTTCGACATTTTCTTGCGGTCTGGGTCAAGAATCCAACCTGACAATGCAACGTGAGACCATGGTGCAACATCATGTTCGAAGTGTGATCGAACCATGGTGGAAAACAGCCATGTTCGAATGATGTCGTGACCCTGCGGGCGCACATCAAATGGGAACACACGCTCGAACAAGTCGTTGTCGTCTTGCCACTTGCCAGCAATTTGCGGCGTTAATGACGACGTTGCCCACGTGTCCATGACATCAGGATCGCCAATGAAGCCACTAGGTTGTCCACGTTGAGCTTTTGTGTATCCGGCAGGTGCATCGGTGCTTGGGTCGATAGGCAACAAAGATTCGTCAGGTACAAGCGGAGAATCATGCAATGTTTCACCTTGTGCATCAAGCGGGTACCACACAGGTACTGGTACGCCGAACCAACGCTGACGACTAACAAGCCAGTCTCCGTTCAGGCCTTCTACCCAGTTTGAATAGCGATGGCGCATGTGATCAGGCAGCCAATGTAACCCAGCGCCACGTGCAAGTAGTTCATCACGAAGCGCCGCATCGCGCCCGCCGTTGCGGATATACCACTGGCGGCTGGTGACAATCTCTAATGGGCGATCGCCCTTTTCATAAAACTTCACGGGGTGCGTAATTGCGCGAGGCTCGCCAATCATTTCGCCAGATGCAGTGAGCATTTCCGCAATTGCAGTTTGTGCTTGCTTTGCAGACTTTCCTACGAGTGATGCGTAGTGAGCAAGACCAGCAGGGTCTGTTAGGCCACTCGGCGCTTCATTCACAATGCGTCCATCGCGAGAAATGATTGCGCGCATCGACAATTGCAATTCGCGCCACCAAATAACGTCGGTGAGGTCGCCGAATGTGCAGCACATTGCAATGCCTGTGCCCTTGTCAATCTGTGCAAGCGGATGAGCAAACACTGGCACTTCAACATTGAACAATGGCGTGCGAACTGTTTTTCCAAATAGTGGCTGATACCGCGGGTCATCGGGGTGTGCAATAAGCGCAACACATGCAGGAAGTAGTTCCGGCCGTGTTGTGTCAATCAGAACATCTCCAGAGCCGTCTGACTTGTGAAACGCAATGGTGTGATACGCGCCGGGACGATCGCGATCTTCTAATTCAGCTTGCGCTACTGCCGTGCGAAAATCGATGTCCCACAATGTTGGCGCTTCTTGTGTGTATGCCTCGCCACGAGCAAGATTGCGCAAGAAGCCGCGCTGGCTTGCACGACGTGAACGGTCTTCAATAGTGGTGTACAACAATGACCAGTCGACCGATAAACCAAGTCGACGGAAGAGATCTTCGAAAATCTTTTCATCTTCTGCAGTCAGCTCTTCGCACAACTCAATGAAGTTCGGACGTGAAATGGGGACCGCGCGATGATCTTTTGGTGGGTCACCACGAAACGGCGGCTGGAAGTTAGAAACATAGGCAACTGATGCATCACATGACACGCCGTAGTAATTCTGTACGCGTCGCTCGGTGGGCAGTCCGTTATCGTCCCAGCCCATCGGGTAAAAGACGCTCTTGCCGCGCATTCGCCAGAATCGAGCCACGGTGTCGGTGTGGGTATAAGAAAAAACATGCCCCATATGTAAGGAACCGCTGACCGTGGGCGGTGGAGTGTCAATCGAAAAGACATTGTCTCGGGTGGCTGACCGGTCAAAGGCGTAGGTGGCGTTCTGATCCCAAGAGTCGATCCACTTGGGCTCAACATTTTCGAGGGAGGGCTTCTCAGGGACACCGGACATAAGACTTAAATCGTAGGCTTGTCAGAGTGCTGAACCTCTACGACACCGCCACGCAAAGCGTGAAACCTCTGGCACTGCGCCAGCCGGGGTCGGTCAGTATCTATTTATGTGGTCCAACTGTCTATGGGCCGCCCCACTTGGGTCACGGCCGCGCCACTTTGGTCTATGACATCCTGCGCCGGTACCTCACCTGGACCGGCTTGTCGGTACGTCTCGTTTCGAACATCACCGATATCGACGACAAGATCATCGAGCGCGCCAATACAGAAGGTCGCTTGTGGAGCGACATCACTCACAAATGTGAATCTGTGTGGTTTGAGGCAATGGGCAAGCTCGGTGTAATCCGTCCGACCGATGTTCCACACGCAACTGACTATGTACAGAGCATGATCGACATGATCAACACATTGGTGTCTGGTGACAAGGCGTACGTCACCGACGATGGCGTCTATCTCAGCATCGCAAGTGTTCCTGATTATGGCTTACTTGCGCATCAAAGTCTTGATGACATGCTCAGCGGTGGTGGCGATCGCGAAGTGTTCGGTGCCAGCAACAAGCGACACCCGTCAGACTTTGCATTATGGAAATTCTCTAAGCCAGGTGAACCATCGTGGCAGTCACCGTGGGGTGATGGTCGCCCCGGTTGGCACAGTGAATGTGTTGTGATGAGTCTTGATCTTCTTGGAGAAGGTTTTGATCTTCATTGCGGTGGCGCAGACTTACGCTTTCCTCACCATGAAAACGAACGAGCACAAGCTGTTGCATTGGGCAAGACATTTGCGAATCACTGGATGCACAACGGATTTGTTGTCGACATTGAAGGCGAAAAGATGTCGAAGAGTCTCGGCAATGTGATGAATCTCATTGATCTTCTTGACAAGTATGACCCACGCGCATATCGCTTGTTGTTGTTGCAAACGCATTACCGCTCGCCAACACGTGTTGGGGAGGAAAATATTGATGCCTGCGTTTCGGCACTTGCAGGTCTTGATTCTTTCGCTGCTCGCACATCAGCACACAGTGATGGCACGCCTGACTCAACAGTTATGAATCAGTTCACCACTGCAATGGACAACGATCTCGATACAACAACTGTTATGGCGTTGGTATTTGATTCTGTTCGCCGGGCTAACACTGCTATGGATACTGGCGATGTTGTAACCGTGTTATCAGTTCGTGCGGCAGTCATTGAAATCCTCGGTGCACTTGGTCTTGAACTCTCTTTAGGCGACGACATTGATGCAGGCATCGTTGCTAAAGGCGTCGCACTTGATGCCGCGCGTAAAGCAAAAGATTTTGCAACTGCAGACGCATTGCGCGATGAACTGCAGTCACTCGGCTATGTTGTCGAGACATCGAAAGACGGGACGCGCATCCGACGTGGCTAAGAGAGAACGCACGCCCATGCCGGCGGGCTATTGGATAATCTGGACCACAGTTGCTCTCGACCTCGTAGGTTTTGGCATTGTCGTACCCATCTTGGGTCGTTATGCAGAACGATTCGGTGCAAGCGGATTACAAGTCGGTCTGATGTTTGCGTCGTTCTCTGTTGCGCAGATGGTGTTTGCCCCAATTCTCGGGCGCATCTCAGACAAGGTTGGACGCAAGCCAGTCATTGTGTTCTCTCTCATCGGCACGGCAGTTGGCAGTTTTGTCACTGGTGCAGCTGGTGCATTGTGGGTACTTTTCCTGGGCCGAATTCTTGACGGGGCATCGGGCGCCAGCGTTGCGGTTGCGCAAGGTGCCGTTGCTGACATTGCACCACCAGAACAACGCGCGCGTCTCATGGGAATGTTGGGCGCTGCATTCGGCGTTGGCTTTGTTGTGGGGCCAGCTCTCGGTGGTCTTGCTGCACTCGGCGGCCCCCATGTGCCGTTTTATCTGGCTGGCTCCATTGCCGCAGTTAATGCGGTTGCCGCAATGATTCGATTGCCAGAAACGAAACCCGATACATCGCATATCACCGAAAAGAGTCAACGCGGAAGTGCCTTGTCACCAGCTTTGAAGCGTTTTGCCCTTGTCGGGTTTCTTTCAATGCTCGGATTCGCAGGATTTGAAGCAACGTTTTCAATTTGGGGAGAAAAGCAGTTCGGCTTTACTGAAGGGTCTGCATCATTAGTGTTTGTATTTGTCGGAGTCACTTTGGTTGCAGTACAAGGCGGACTCATCGGGCCTCTTACGCAAAGACTTGGTTCGCGAAAGCTACTTCGCATCGGTTTGTCGCTCGTAGCAGTAGGGCTTCTCTTACTTGGCGTTACCACTACGTGGCCGGTGTTGTTCGTGGCATTGTTTTTGTTGTCGCTCGGACAAGGTATATCTGGGCCATCAGGCAGTGCGTTGGTTGCAGAACTTGCACCAGTCGAACGTCGCGGTGAAGCAATCGGATATCAACAAAGCACCGCTGCCTTTGGTCGTGTCGCTGGCCCGGTAATGGCGGGAGCATTGTTTGATCACGTCGGAATCAACTCACAGTTCTTAGTGAGTGGCCTTCTGATTCTCTGTGCAGTGGGCTCCGTGTGGAGCATCACTCGCAGTGCAGTTACTACGCCTTAATTAGTCCGGCAATCTCGTCAACTAATTCGCGAGTACCCGCAATAATGCCGCTCCAGCGCTTGGAAAGATCTGGGTCAAACGTAAATGGACGATCATGAAGATCACGTACGTGACCACCAGATTTTTCAACGATGAGAGAAATGGCCGCTAAGTCGACAATGCGATGAATGTCACCACCCGGATCACAAAACGCATCGATTGCTCCGTCGGCTACAAGTGCACCTTCGATAACTGAACTACCAAGTATCCGCATACGTTCTGCGCGTTGTGCAAGAGACGACCAAGCCGTCCATGTGGATGGCCGAGGGCGAAGCATGGATAATGATGCCCCGTCAACGGTCGTGCGCGTTGAAACGCGAGAGACAATGGCATCGTCTTTGTGTGCAGACCGTGCGTAACTGGTGCCAAGCCATGTGATGAGAGCCTCTTCCACCACTTCGTTTCGGACAATTGCAGCGGAAAATGCAGAGACTGGAACTCCGGCAGCAGAGTTTGCAGTTCCATCAACCGGGTCTATAACGACGGTGATGTGAGACCCGCGATCAATCCAACCAACTTCTTCGGAAAGAACGTTGTGTCCTTCTCGCTCAATGATCTCAAGTACAGGGCGTTCAATGTATGCATCGAGAAACATGGTGGGCGTTCCGTCGCCACCAAGACCGATGTCTTGACTGCGTTGAGCCGCTGACATTGTGCTCATTGCATGTATGTAGGCACTGTCTGCAGCCTGTGCCATCTCTCGCAAAAATTGTGAAAATTCATTCATCTCAGACGCCTTGCATTGCAAGACTTTGAAGCGGTGATCCGTTTGCTCGCCAAACACCAAGCACTGAAGGAAGATTTCCGTTGAATCGACACACAACTACATCAGCGACAAGACCTACTTCAAGGCGGCCACGGTCAGTAATGCCTACAGTTTCAGCTGGTCCGTATGTCACTAGTCGTGCTGCTTCGGGAAGTGTGCATGTGCCGTTCTTGACCAAAGTTCCAACAGCGCCGAGCATTGCGAATGGCAAATAGTCAGAAGACAGACCATCACAAAGCCCAAGCGAGATCAGTTCGGTGGCTGAGACATTTCCGCTGTGGCTTGAACCACGTAATGCATTTGGCGCACCACATACTGTTCGCATGCCTGCTGCCCGCGCAGCGATGGCTGCCTCAACTGACGTAGGAAACTCTGCAATTGAGGCGTTCCATGTCACGGCTTCTGCCACGTCTTCTGGAGTAGCTGGATCATGAGCCATCAGAGTGATGTTTCCCAGTGCGGCTTGCTCTGTTAACCAGGGGAGCGCCAATTCCTTATTGTGTCGAACTGCTTCACGCTCAATAAGGATTTGATCAACATGAGCTACTGCTTCTTCACGAGTCATATTGCGTGACCCCATAATCCAGTTTTCTAGGTACGTGCGATCACGATATTGGCCTTGTCCAGGTGTGTGATCTTCAAAACTGACCAATGGTTTGGCATCTAACTTGCGATCTGATTCAATTCGTGCGCACAAAGCATTGAACCCATCAGCATCACGAGCATCAAGTCGATACAGCACGCGATGGTTCATCATGACAGTGGGGGAAGAGGAATACTCATGAATTATGTCGACATAGGCGTTGGCTGATTCCACGGTTCGATTGCCATCGTTCTCAAATCCAATTCCGTGGAAGAGCGTCGTAACTCCAGCGGCACGAACTTTGGCTTCAAAAGATTGAATACTGAAATCGAGCGGGAGCCGAACACTGGGTCGAGGCCGTGGCTCCATTTCAAATCCGTCGCTATGTGAATCAATGATTCCCGGCATACAGATTGCGCCTTCAGCGTTTACGTATCTCTCGGTCGCTGCACCTTTCTCAGCGATATCAATGATGATGCCATCCTCGATAGTGATGGTGGCATTCTCCATAATTTGTGTTGGAAGAACTGCAGTGGAATTAATAATTGAAAAAATTGTCATGGTTGAACATCTCCTGGATGTAGTAGCGGAAGTATTTGATCGACTGGCCCATTGTTGATGATGCGACCCTTTTGCATGACCACTATCTGTGTTGCAAGACGTGCAATTGCATCGAGATCGTGAAACACGGCAAGAACTGCAACACCTTGATGGGTGAGTTCGCTAATTAGCTGGATGGCACTTTCACGATTCTCGGGGTCAAGAGCTGATACCGGCTCATCGAGCAACAGCAATCGTGGTGGAGAAATAAGTCCGGCAGCGATGTTGACACGTTGTTTTTCGCCGCCAGACAGCACCGATGTATGAACGTCCCATAATTGTTCACCAATATTGAGACGACGAAGTGAAAGTATTCCTAGTTCACGCGCATCTGCGACATTCATGCCGCGTGACACGCCGGCGCGAATTACAAGATCTAAAACACTTCGACGGGGTTGTGCGCGAAGAAACTGTGAGACATAACCAATTTGACGCCCACGAAGCGCCACTATCTCTGGATCGCTAATTTGAGCAAGGTTTACGACACTGTCATCAGAAAGCCGAAACCATACTTCTCCGGATGAAGGCGCGTAGGTGCGATAGATGGCGCGAAGCAGGGTTGATTTTCCGGCTCCTGATGTTCCAGCAAGTGCTAAATGTTGGCCGGGTTCCACCGTGAACGAAACATTGTGCAATCCGGTGACGGTTCGGCCATCAATGTTGTGCAGAACGAAACTCTTGGTCAGGTTTCGTACATCAAGAATTGGTTTAGTTGCAATTGCCGTGCTCATGCTCGTGCCGCCGATACAAGTTTCTGGCTGTATGGGTGATGCGGATCTTCAAGCAGTTGGTCGGTCAATGCATTCTCAACAACACGACCGTGATGCATAACGATGCATCTTTCGGTGAGCATCTCAATTACTGAAAAGTCATGGCTAACAACAATGGCTGCAAGTTCAAATTCTTCAAGGAGACCGCGAATAAGGTCTAAGACCCCGGCAGCAACACTGGCATCAAGACCGGTTGTGGGTTCATCGAGCAGTACTAGACGAGGGTTGTTGGCGAGCGCACGTGCAATTTGCACTCGTTGACGCATACCTCCAGAAAATGATCGAACAATGTCGTCCATGCGGTCGAGTGGTACCTCGGTACGTTGCAACAAGTCACGTGCGCGGGCTCTGATGCCCTCGAAGTTTCTCCAACCAGCTGCCGTAAGTGGATCAGCGATATTCCCGCCGGCTGTGACGCCGAGAGCAAGACCCTCTGCCGGATCCTGGTACACAACAGATACTTGATCAATGCGCATTTTGCGTCGAGTTGCTGCATCAAGTGACAACAAATTCGACTCCCCATTTTCAAAAGTGGCTAACCGAACATCGCCCGCTGATGAATCAATGTCTCCGGCAATACAACGCAATACCGTTGATTTTCCAGAGCCGGATTCACCAACAATTCCGAGAGCTTCTCCAGCAGCGACTTCAAAGTTGACATCCCAGGCAGCGACTATGGATCCTGTTTGATAGTCACGGGCAGTTCCTACGTGAGATCCCGTGCGCTCGATGGCTCCATCAGTGATGGGCCCATAGATCTTTCCGAGACCAGAAACTTTCAGTACGGAATCGGGGATAACTATTTTGCTCATTTGAGTCTTCTCGCTCTGCACCATGCGGTGTCACTACATGTCCACGTTCCGGCATCACCGTTTGTTCCCGGTGACTCAACAAGAAATGACTCTGATGAACTACACAATCTGCATCGAGCACCATTTGCCTGTTCCACTTCAAATGGCACATCTTCAAAAGTCAGAGGTTCAACAAGGGTGTATGGGGGAATGGCGTAGACACGCTTTTCACGTCCGGCACCAAAAAGTGTGAGAAATTGAGAATCGTGAAGTCGTGGAATATCCCACCGAGGTATCGGGGTCGTGGCAACTACATACCGTCCGTTTACGAGACAGGGATAACCAGTGGTTTGCGTGATGACGCCATTACGAACTTTGTCTTCGTACAGGCTCACCCACATGCGCGAATAATCAGCTTCTGCATGCATACGCGCTAACTCACGCATATCTCGTTCTACTCCGCGTAATGGTTCCGGTACTGGAACTTGCAAAACAAGAGTGTGGCTGTTGATCATTTCATCTTCAGGAATTCTGTGACGGCTCTGGATGATTGTTGATTCCACGACCTCTGATGACTCCTCGATACCAGTTGAGGTCACAACAAGACGGCGAAGGTTCACAGCGTTCACTCCTTCATCGTCTCCTTGGTCAATTACTTTGACGATGTCGGTTTTTCCCACAATGGCAAGGGTGATTTGCAAGCCACCTGAACCCCATCCGCGGGCAACTGGCATTTCGCGGGAGCCAAATGGAACCTGATAACCAGGTACGCAAACAGCGTGCAGTAGGGCACGACGTATTTCACGTTTTGATTCTTCGTCGAGAAGCGCAAAGGGGATACCCGGATCTTCTCCAACGATGGAATCCAGGTTTGAACCGTTGTAGACAGCATTCATTGTCATGCCTTGTCTCCTTTTTGGACACTCGGGCGAGCATTTCTTACAGCAATTTTTCGTTCCATCATTGAGCGAAAAGTGACGTAGTGAGGAAGTTTCAAATGCTCGAGGAAACCAGCAGAATCGAGCCCATCAGTAGTCAGAAGAATTGATTGCTCTAATGATGATTTGGAACCATCACGGTGACAAGCGATATCAAGATTTGCCATTGCAATAGCTTTTCTTTCATTGTGACCTAGGCACAATCCATATCCGATGTCGAATCGATCACGATCTTCGTCAACTCCGTTTAGGTCTTCAATGGCCTCAACTTCCGTTACACGTAGAGAGCCTATTGAGACCGACCCATTGGTGTACGGATGCTTAATGCGGATGGGCAACTCTCCATGACGAACTTCACCAAGTGTTACTTCGTGTAGGTAACCATCTGGTCCGAGGATGTTTCGGTACCACTGGTTCAAGAGTGCACCAGTTTCAGCGCGTGCCATCGATGACAATCGGGCCGAGCGTGGTGCCGGTGGGCGAGCTGGGGTTCGAGTGATATCGAACGGCTCAGGGTCATCCGTGCGGCGACGGTCAGTCAGCAAATCCATGTCGCGCAAAACATTCATAAGACGTGGAGTGTTTGTTTGCACAGATGAAGAATTATCGGCAACATGCGTTGCAACTTCGGGTTCAAGAGATGCTGTTGCACCAGACCCGCTGCGGGGGTCCAACATGCGAGCGCTGTAGTCAGTGCTGCGCCCAAGTATTTGCGGGCCACCTGGTTCACGAAATGCTGGAACAACGCGGCGCAGGAGTCTCATGTCGTCAACATGAATTGGTTCGGTGGAAGCAATTCGCGGAAGAGTTGACTTGTACGCGCGTAAAAGGTGAACAGATTCAATGTGGTCACCTTCTGCCTGGCGGATAGCCAAGGCAGCCAGGCGTGGTTCCCACATTCCGGCCTCTCCCATGATCCGGTCAACAAGAAGGCGAAGTCGACCAATGAACTGGTCGAGTTCAATCTGTTCGCTCTCATCCATATCGCGAAGTGTGCGTACTAGGTCCTCAGCATTTCGAATTGCTGTGAGGCCACCACGAGCGGCTGCGTATCCCATATTTATGAAACCTTTTCGGTAGAAGAGTTGATAAGAGTCACGGTGGTGCTGCGCGGGATTGCCACAACTTGGCCCTCGCTATTGCAAAACCAAAAGTCATGTCCGCGAGGGAATGCAAACTTTCTGGTCAGAAGACTTGCTAAAACGACCGAGTCGATGTGCTCAAAGGTCAGTTCTGATTCACCGTTAACTCCTGGGCCAGACAATCTGACACTCGTGCATCCAGTAGCTGATGAGGCAGTGGTTGAAAACCTTCCAGAGCAGTACACAGATATTTGTGTTGCAGAATCTGGACGTAGATCTGTTCCTGCGGATATCTCTGCAAAGTCTTCACTAGTTATCGAGTTCGGTATTGCGATGTATCGCGCGTCTTTCAAAGAAGAAGGGCGGGCAGTGGTGACATGTTTAATGATTGCAGTTAGTTCTTCACTATTTTCACCAGATACACAAAATGGCGTTTCATGGCCAAGAAGTGCAAGAAGGGGAACTGCACATCCGTCTGTTCGCTCCCAGATTTTTTGGTCAACGGAGTAGATAGTTCCCGGATTACTCAAAGAATTCAGTAGAACTGTGAATACGTGTTGTGATTCATGTACGTCGAGAATTGCACTAGACAGCCGTACGGGATCAATAGTTGAG
The DNA here is from genome assembly GCA_945889575.1 of Bifidobacterium breve. GTDB lineage: Bacteria > Actinomycetota > Acidimicrobiia > Acidimicrobiales > Ilumatobacteraceae > UBA2093. The sequence goes on along the minus strand of CAMDBY010000004.1, from coordinate 9,418 downwards.
AGTTGAAAAGTGTTTGACATTAGTCCAGCTCCTCAAATTCAATGATTGTCTTGTTGAGTTGTGCCCACTCTGATTGGCGTTGGTCAATCAGTTCACGACGAGTGACCGTGATAAGAGACTGCAGTGAACCACACGCTTCCTTGTGCCCGCTTTCGAAAAGGGCATCTGCAACGGCTGCTGCTAGAGCTGCACGTCGATCGGTGCCAACTCGCATTGCCCAACCTAAGTGATTGCCGATTGCCACTTCAGCAACGGTGACAACTACATCGGCAAGGTAGAAGCGCTCCTCGCAAACTGGTTCACGTACTTGGAATTGCACTGTTCCCGTATGGGGAGAGCGGACAATCCGCAATTGTGATGAGAGTTCGGCTTCTTCTAGAAGCCTGTCGACTAGCGAGGTGAGTTCATCTGTGTTTGCTTGTGCAAGTAGAGAACTTCTCCCTTCGCGCGAATCGATCTCGGGAATATCTGAGTCAATGAGTAAATTGGAAGGCACGCGATGAAACTATTTGACTAAATGAACATTGTCATAGACAAGTAATTAACGAAGCGTTGCTTTTAGGTGACAATCAAAAACTTGCAGAAAACAACTTCTAGTGTTCACCAAATGTTTGAGATGTTGTGGCGTAGAAATCTATTTGGCGTTACTTCATACTTTTATTATTTCGCTCGTGAAACATTTAAAACCCACAATCATCCTCACGCTGACAGCATCATTGTTGTTGTCCGCGACGTCTCTACTAACAGCACAATCGGTCGGTGCAGCAACTGAAACAGGCGCAGGCCTTAAGTTTCTCGGTCGTTGGGTCAGCGGTAGTGGAATTGGTGGCGCTGAAATATCAGCGTTCGATGCAGCAACTTCTCGTATCTACGTCACGAATGGCGCTACCAACCAGATCGACATTGTTGATATCTCAGATCCGACAGCACCTAAGAAAGTTACGTCGCTCGATCTTGCGGCGAAAGGCGTGACTGGAATCCAGAGCGTTGCAGCCAAGAACGGAACCATTGCAATCGCTGCCTCCATGTCGTCTTCCCAAGCTCCTGGCAAGGTTTTCCTCGCAGACACCGATGGTGAACTCCTTGAATCGGCGCCAAATGGCGTAGACGTGGGATCGCTTCCAGACCACGTGACATTCACACCTGACGGCCAGTTTGTTCTGTCGGCTAATGAAGGTGAACCAAAGTCGTATTGCCTCACCGATGGAAAATTGCCAACAACTACCGATCCGAACGGCTCTGTTTCCATCATTGACATAAGTGCTGCAACACCAGTGGCAACAACGCTTACTTTCGAAGCTTTCAATGAGCGTGCAAGCGCTATCGCTTTTGAAGGTGGCCGTATTTTTGGACCGAATGCAACCGTGGCTCAAGACCTCGAGCCTGAATACATCTCGGTGTCTCCAGACAGCAAGTATGCATTCGTCACCTTGCAGGAAAACAACGCAATTGTCACAATCGATTTGGCTACAAAAGCAGTTTTGAACCTCACGCCACTCGGTTACAAAGATCATTCAAAAGTTGGTAACGGTCTCGACTCGAACAACAAGGATCTTGCAGCAGTAATTGCTCCACAATCAACAATGGGTATGTACCTACCTGATGCAATCGCATCAACTCGTGCCGGTGGAGTGAACTACTTGTTCACCGCTAACGAGGGTGACTCACGCTCGTACCCATGTGTAAAGGGTGGAACCGATACCACCAAAATCGAAGACGAGGACTCATCATTCAGCAAGATTGCTGACTCGTCTGTTTCAAAGACACTTACTGCAGATGCAGCTATCGGTCAATTGAAGACAACACCATTCGCTCCAGCGTCTGTTGCGGGATCCCCTATCTCATCAAGCACAAAAGTCAAATCGGCGTACTCCTTCGGAACACGCTCGTTCAGTGTGTGGAAGGCCAATACCGTTTCCGGAATCTTTAAGGCTGACCTGGTCTACGACTCGGGTGATCTGCTCGAGAATCTTGCCAAGGAACAGCGTGGAAACTTGTTCAACGCAGACTGGGACACCACAACAGGTGCAATTAAAGCTATCGACGCTCGCAGTGCCTCAAAAGGACCAGAACCAGAAGGCATCGCTATCGGAAGTGCATACGACCGCAAGTGGATGGCTCTCACTTTGGAGCGTGACGGCGGAGTGGCTCTCTTTGATGTCACTAACCCAGTAATCCCTACGTACGTCGACTACATCAACACTTCAATTCCCACAGGAAACATCGTTACTGGCAAAGCAACAGCAACAGCTGGAGACGTGTCACCTGAGGGCGTGATGTTCGTACAACCAATGGATAGCCCAACTGCAACTGCGTTGGTCATCGTTTCCTACGAACTTTCCGGAACTGTTGCAATTTATGAAATCCCATCAAAGCGTCCACATGCGCCAACTGGTATGAAGATTTCAGTGAATGACAAGGAATTGAAAGTTAATTTCGCCGCTTCAAAGATCAAGGGATGGTCTGGCTCTGCACGATACGTCGCAGTGTGCACATCAGTTACTGGAACTCGGTACACCGCAGCAAGCACCAAGTCGCCTGTGGTGGTCACGATGCCGTTTACAGCTAAGCGCTCTTACCGCTGCACTCTTCAAGCGAAATCAAGTACTGGCAACAGTGCAATCCTCACCAGCAAGACCGTTTACGGATCTAAGTAATCAATCCAACTAATCGAAACAAAATTTAAGGAAATAAACCATGTATTCAGCAAAGAAAACGTTACGACGCATTGCGGCCGTGACAGCAGTATTAACAGCCGTAATGGCAATCAGCTCTGGTTCTGGCGTTCAAGCCAAAATTGACGCAAAAGTTGGTGAAAAGTGCACCAAGGCCCAATACGGAAAAACTTCAAAAGTAGGTGCAACAAGCGTGCGTTGCACCTACAAGAATAAGAAGTACACATGGACAAAAGTTGCCACAACAACTGCAACCACCATTCCTGTGAAAGTAGATAAATCACAGTGGCCAAAGAAGTTTGTAATTGGTGCAGTTCCTTCTGAAAATGCTTCAGCAATGACCTTGAAGTACCAAGGTTTGGTGAAGTTATTCCAAGATGAGCTGGGAATCCCCGTTGAGTTCTACTCGGCCACGGACTACGCCGGAATCATCGAAGCGCAAATTGCAAACAAGGTTGACCTGGCGTTCTACGGACCATTCTCCTACGTCATTGCAAAATTGAACGGCGCAAAGATCGAGCCAGCAGGTGTTGCGGTTTCTACAGCTACAGGTGTACCTGGATACCGTGCATACGGCGTTACCAAGGCAACTAACACGGCAGTTACAACAATTGCAGACTTCAAGGGCAAGCGAATCTGTTTCGTTGACCCAGCCTCAACCTCGGGTGCTTTGTACCCAACAGCAGGGCTTCTTGCAGCTGGTATTGATCCAGCAAAGGAAACAACTCAGTACGCCGGTGGTCACCCGCAGGCAGTCCAAGCAATTAACAAAGGAACATGTGACGTTGGCTTTGCTTACGATGACATTCTTGACAAGGATGTTCCTGCAGGAAAAGTTTCTGGTGTTGGTGCAAGTGACATCAAAGTTGTTTGGAAATCTGGCTTGATCGCCGGTTCACCAATTGCAGTTCGATTGAACATGCCGCAGTCATTGGTAGATGCGGGTCGCAACATTGTGTTGAACAAGGCAAATAAGACTGCCATGGTCAAGGACGGTCGTTGCGCCACTGAGGCAACTTGCCAAATCATTGAAGACTCATCATGGGGCTTCATCAAAACAACTGACTCGTACTATGACGGTGTTCGCGCAGTGTGCGAATCAACTAAGTCAACCAAGTGCAAGTAATTAATACTGTCGCAGACAGTGACGTGGCCGTGAAGGTCACGTCACTGTCAAAGCGTTTCCCGAACGGAACTCTCGCTCTGGACAATGTGTCGCTCGAAGTTCCCCGTGGACAAGTACTTGCTCTTATTGGATTATCCGGTTCAGGAAAATCCACATTGTTACGCATGTTGAACGGACTTCACGCTCCTACAGACGGCAAGGTTGTGGTTCAAGGAACAGATGTATCAACAGCAAACGGAAAATCCCTCCGTAAATTGCGTCATCACATTGGTTTTGTTTTTCAACAGTTCGGCCTTGTCGGTCGAGCAACCTGCATGGAGAATGTTTTGGTTGGTTCTCTCGGTAGTCTTCGCGGCCCTCGCCTCGGAGTGCGTTCGTACCCTGTTGCGCTTCGCCGCAAAGCCCTTGAGCAATTAGAGCGAGTCGGACTTTCGGAACAAGCTTTCCAGCGCGCAGACACACTCTCTGGTGGGCAAATGCAACGTGTGGCAATCGCGAGAAGCTTGATGCAAGAGCCGTCTGTTCTTCTAGCTGATGAGCCGGTAGCTTCCCTCGACCCAGAGTCGGCGAATCAAGTACTTGATTTGATTTTGCGTATTGCTCGTGAAGACGGCATGACCGTGATCTGCACCTTGCACCAAGTTGAGCTTGCACTCGGTTGGTCAGACCGCATTGTGGGTCTTCGTGCCGGACAAGTGGTACTTGATCAGATGAATGTACAATTGAGCCAAGAACAAGTGATGGAGGTGTACCGTGCAACTGGAACGCCCATGCAGTTCGATGATGCTGTATTGCAAAGTGCATGAGTCCTTCAGCCACTAGAGAGCGTCTGTCGCCGCCAATTACAGCGACACAGGTGCAGCTGTTCGTCTTTGCGGTTGCATGCCTAGTTGCATTCGTATGGTCATGGATTTTTCTTGGAATGAGTTTCAGTGGAATCACCAGCAGCTTCGGGGACGTTGGTCGCCTCGTGAAGCGTATGGTTCCGCCTGATTTCTCAAATCTCTCGAACATCGTTGATGCCACCATAGAAACGGTATGGATGGCCGTTATGGGAACAGCTGGGGCGATAGTTCTTAGCTTTCCTTTGGCACTTGGTGCAGCAAGAAATACATCACCTCACCCCACTGTTCGATATATCTGTCGAACAGTCATATCTCTCACTCGTGCAGTCCCAGATCTAGTACTCGGTGCAGTATTTGTATCTGCACTTAGTATCGGCCCGTTGCCGGGTGTGCTGGCTCTTGCGATTCACTCAGTTGGAATGGTGGGCAAGTTGTTTGCTGATGCAATTGAGCAAGCCGCAGAAGCTCCACGAGAAGCGACAATTTCTGTAGGCGCTACTCGTCGCCAGACAACACGTGCATCAATTCTTCCGCAAGCTATGCCATCAATGATCGCTACTGCGCTCTTTCGTTTGGAAATAAACATTCGCGCATCTACTGTGCTTGGCTTGGTAGGTGCGGGAGGTATTGGTGTTCTCATTCAGACCTCGTTGCGCTCTCTCGACTATGAATCAGCACTTGGCGCAGTGGCCATCATCTTTGTTGTTGTGACTGCTGTCGAGCTACTTTCTGTTCGGATTCGTAGTTCAATCTTGGGTGAAGCGGCAGCCATGGCGCAGTCATCTCGCCATGGTTGGTTCTCGCAAAGAATTATTGCTCGCGATACTCGCGTCAATAGGAAATCATTTGAAACACGTGCTCTCAGTCCACCGTGGACGTGGGATCGTATGTTTAGTACTGCCACCATCTTTGGCTTCTTGCTGGCGCTCGCAGTTGCGGTTTTGACAATAGATATCGACTGGGCGCGCACTGTTCCCCTCATGCCTCAGATCATCACTGTGTTTGGTGATCTGTTCCCACCTGACTTCACAACTGTCCGTTCTGAGATGGTCACAGGAATTGTGGAATCGGTAGTTATTGCTGTCATCGCTACGGGACTCGGATTGCTCATCGCAGTACCTCTTAGTCTGTTAGCCGCACGCAACATCATGACCAAGAGAATTCTCTCTACTGTTACTCGGTTAGTGATGTTGGCATTCCGCGGAATCCCAGAATTAATCATCGCAGTCATCTTCGTAAGTGCCATGGGACTTGGTCCTGTTCCGGGAACTTTGGCGCTCACGGTGGTGACTGCGAGCTTTTCTGCCAAGCTTTTTGCTGAAGCATTAGAAGAAGTAGATGCCGCACCACGTGAAGCTGTGCTTGCCGTCGGGGCAGGGAAGATTCAAGAGTTCTTTGCCTCGGTTGTACCGCAATTCATGCCTGCGTTTACCGGTCACTTTCTCTACATCTTGGACGTGAACCTTCGGTCATCCACAGTGCTCGGCATCGTTGGTGGCGGGGGAATCGGATTCCTGCTGTTGAACTCGATGAGAGTTCTAGAATTTCAAACCACTGGCGCCATCGTGATGGCAATCTTTGGAATTGTTCTTGCAATCGAATTAATCGGCAACTGGGTTCGTCAACTTCTGCGATGACATTCGCTGCGCTATCGCAGCGAATTAATCATCAGCCCAAGAAGGCCGACTGTCACAAGTTGTGACGACATGATCGCGGTGAACATCTTCCAGCTTTGATTGCGAAACCCGCGTTCCATCGTGGCAGTGAGCTCAAGCTTGGTGGTCTCAACCGAGTGTTTCACTTCCATGATTGATTTCTCAAGATCAGTTCGCGTCTGAAAAATCAATTGCTCTAGATCAGTTCGTGTTTTCGTAATCACTTGTTCAAGTTCGGTACGAGTAGCGATCGCGCTGAACTCAATGTCGTGCTTGGTTGCGACGCGCAGTTCGTCGAGGTCTCGTTTCGTTGCGAATTCGGTCCAAGTGATTGGCGGTAGCTGCTCCATAAGAATGTCAGCCTCCTCAGTGCCAATGACTTCACAAAGGCGAGCATGTAGCCGCCGCTTGTTTTGTTCTGTAAAAGCCAAAGTAGCCCCCTTAGTTGGTATCTGCAAACGATGTGTGCCCCCGGTAAGCACCATTGGCAGTGGGTTTTAGAACGCACCTGATTATTTGACGCAGGGGTGTTACCCGCGGGTAAGTTAGAGCCATGGCTGATTTCTCCCTCTCCCTCAATGAAGACCAACTCCAGATCAAAGACTGGATTCACCAGTTCGCTGTTGACGTAATGCGCCCAAACGCGCACGAATGGGATGAGCGTGAAGAGTTCCCATGGCCAATCGTGCAAGAAGCCGCAAAGAACGGTTTGTACGGTCTTGATTTCCTTATGAGCGCAATGTCAGATCCAACTGGGCTCACCATGCCAGTTGCTATTGAAGAAATGTTCTGGGGCGATGCTGGTCTCGGCATGGCAATCATGGGTTCTGGTCTTGCAGCTGCAGGAATTTCAGGCAACGGAACACCAGAGCAAATGATGGAGTGGGTGCCACAGTGTTACGGCACACCAGACGATGTGAAGCTCGGTGCGTTCTGTGTTTCTGAACCAGATGCAGGCTCTGACGTCTCTTCATTGCGCACGCGCGCCGTCTACGACGAAGCAACAGATGAATGGGTAATCAACGGAACAAAGGCATGGATCACTAACGGTGGCATTGCAAATATTCACGTTGTTGTTGCAGCAGTTGATCCAGAACTCAAAGGTCGTGGCCAAGCATCATTCGTGATCCCGCCAAACACTAAGGGTTTGTCAATGGGGCAGAAGTACAAGAAGCACGGTATTAAGGCTTCGCACACTTCAGAAGTTGTTCTTGAAGATGTTCGCGTTCCTGGTCGTTGTCTTCTTGGTGGAAAAGAAAAGCTTGATGCAAAAATTGCACGTGCGCGCGAAGGCGGACACTCTGCTGGTGCTCAGCCTGCAATGAAGACTTTCGAAGCAACTCGTCCGGCAGTGGGTGCACAAGCACTTGGTGTTGCACGCGCTGCGTATGAATACGCACTTGATTACGCCAAAGAGCGTGTTGCTTTCGGCAGGCCAATCATCATGAACCAAGCCATTGCATTCAAACTTGCCAACATGGCTACTGAAATTGATGCATCACGTCTCCTTATCTGGCGTGCATCTTGGCTCAGCAAGAATGGCGGCTTTAAGAACGCTGAAGGTTCAATGAGTAAGTACAAAGCATCTGAAACTGCAGTGCGTGTTACTGAAGACGCCATTCAGATTCTTGGTGGCTACGGCTACACACGCGAATACCCAGTCGAGCGCTGGCACCGTGACGCCAAGATTCACACCATCTTTGAGGGCACCTCAGAGATTCAGCAGCTGGTGATTGCTCGTGCAATCTCCGGCTTGCGCATCGAGTAAAATAATCAATAAAAATAGGCTTATTTCGCATACTGTTGCTGAATGAGCTGATTGATGGCCTGCGTGGGCCGGACCCCAGTTGTGGGGGCCGTATCGACCATCACTAACTCAGGGCCGTGAGTTGCTCAAAGAGACCAACTAGTACTGACTTTGCAGCTGATGTTTGTTGGCTTAACGGTGTACCCGCGGCGACTGCTGTGACACCTGCGCCCTAGTCTGTATTTGACCAAGACAGCTGAGTTATTCGCCCAGGAGATTGCAGAGTAAGGGAGTAGACGATGGATGAAAAGATTCCAGGAGATCCAATCTCGAGCGCGATGTGGGCGAGCGAGACGATCGGCTCACCCGATGAATGGGCGCGGATTAGGGAAACGGTCCTTGAATGTTTAGAAGTCGGAGAAAATCTAATTGAGGATTCACCTGGTGCAATCAGATGGGTTATCGAGACTCTTGAAGCAACCTTTGAGTTGAAAGCAACCTCGCCCCACACCCAAGCACGCTTTACAGTTCGAATCTTTGAAGGATTTGAAGAACGGGCTGATGCGATTTTCTTTGTTAACGCACTGAATCAGAAGTCTGCTGGAGGCACCTTCCTGCACGATGCTGAAAGCAACAGCATCAGTTTCGTCACGTATTGTGGCTTGGCTCTCTGGTGGGATCTTGCTCTCATGTTGTATTCCGCACGAGCTGCCTGCGGACAGGCGGAAGCAATTGCACACCGAAGTGACCTTCTTCGATATAACAAGTGTCGACCTGCCCTAACTACTTCGCCTGTGAAGCAAAAAGGTGACAACAATCTTGTTGCTCAGCGGTTATGGGATACGACTCAGCCGGACTTCATCTCTGGGCTCTGGGTTTCAGACGTTGAACGGGAGGCCTTGTTCACAGAACTTTCGGAAGTAGAAGAAAGCTTCAACGTCACACCGATGTTCGGAGAAGATCCTCATCGACGGAATATTGAGAAAATGGATTTTCGATATTGGGCTTTTCCGGATGACGATTTGCTGCATGTCGTTAGAGATAACACCGCCAGTTGTTATGTACTCTTCAACGAATGGACGGAGTGGGGTAGGGCGCTAAGTACTCACGTCGGATTTCCATTTTTCACGCATCCCGAAAATATCCCAGAAGGTAGCTCGGAAGAAACTGCAGTGAGCCTTGCAAATATTCTGAATCATGCTTCCGTTGAAACTTTGTACCAGAAACTTGGGTTCGGCTCATGGTTTGCGAAGGGTTCGCAACTCTGTTTTTCAACAGTTATCCCACATGCAGTTCTGAAGCCGGTTATCTGCGGTGTAGATCGGCGCACTGTGGCTGACCTCTTGTTTGACTTTGTAGATCCTCGGATG
>CAMDBY010000003.1 GCA_945889575.1 Bifidobacterium breve | reverse complement strand
GTTATTGGCACAGTCGTAATGGCACGTAAAACCAAGTCTGTAGGGACCGGGAAATGAGTTTCATGCTTTCTGTCGCACAGCCCACTTCAACGTGGTATCTCGTTTTGTCCGCAGTGTTGTTTGGTATCGGCACCATCGGAGTCATGGTGCGTCGCAACCCTCTCATTATGTTTATGTGCATTGAATTGATGTTGAATGCAGTGAATCTTTCGTTCGTTGCTTTGTCGAGCCAAATTGCCAACATTGACGGCCAAGTCGCCGTATTTTTCGTTCTCGTTGTTGCTGCTGCTGAAGTAGTAGTCGGGCTCGGCATCATCGTTTCCATCATGCGACGACGCACCACTTTGACAGTTGACGATATGTCGGGACTGAAGGGGTAGTTGGCATGTTGAATCTTGTTTGGCTTATTCCAGCACTGCCATTAGCCGGTTTTTTACTGATTCTCTTGTTCGGCCGGGTTCTTGGCGAACCACGTGCCGGAATACTGGCCACAGCGATGACCGCATCTTCGTTTGTTGTAGTGGTTGGCGTTTACCTTGACCTTTTGTCGCGTACTGCAGAAGAACGCCATCATGTCGTGACATTGTTCTCGTGGTTGCCTGTCGGTTCACTGCAAGTTGATATGGCTCTCCTGGCAGACCCTTTGAGCGTCACGATGGCCCTCTTTATTACGGGAATCGGATCTCTCATTCACTTGTATGCAATCGGCTACATGCATGGCGATCCAAAGTTTTCAAAGTTCTTCCTGTATCTCAACCTCTTCGTTTTTTCCATGTTGATGCTTGTGCTCGGTGAAAACCTTCTCGTTACCTTCCTTGGTTGGGAAGGTGTGGGTGCCTGCTCGTACTTCCTCATCTCCTTCTGGCATACGCGTGACTCTGCTGCAACTGCTGGAAAGAAAGCATTTGTGACCAACAGAGTCGGCGACTGGGGAATGATGGTCGCAATGTTCCTTGCCTTCTCTGCAGTCGGAACATTGTCATATGAAGGCATTAACTCTGCTGCTGCGGGCGGCAAGATTGCCGCAGTTACTGCAACTGGAATAGCCATGATGTTGTTTGTTGGTGCATGTGGCAAGAGCGCACAACTGCCGTTGTATATATGGTTGCCCGACGCTATGGAAGGCCCTACTCCGGTTTCAGCTCTGATTCACGCTGCCACCATGGTGACATCTGGAGTGTTCCTTCTCACGCGCATGTCGCCGGTCCTTCACGCGTCGTATCCATGGGTTGGTGATGTGATTGCCACTGTTGGCGCTCTTACAGCGCTGTTTGCAGCGACTATTGCAGTAGCTCAAACCGACATCAAAAAAGTCTTGGCATATTCAACTGTTTCTCAACTGGGATTTATGTTCCTCGCTATTGGTTCCGGTGCGTACGTTGCAGCAATTTTCCATATGGTGACCCACGCATTTTTCAAGGCACTTCTGTTCCTGGGTTCAGGCTCAGTCATTCATGGCATGCATCATGAACAAGACATGCGCAAGATGGGGGCTCTTCGCAAGTTGATGCCCATCACCGGGTTCACCTTCATTATCGGCTGGTTGGCCATTGCTGGTATCCCGCCGTTCGCAGGGTTCTGGTCAAAGGATGAAGTACTTCTCTATGCATTTGCAAACAATCGTCTTCTCTGGCTTATCGGAGTCATCACTGCACTTTTGACCGCGTACTACATGACGCGCCAAGTCATCATGGTGTTCTTTGGTGAAGCACGTTGGAATGACCATGCAGAAGAAAACGGCGCACATGGCGATCACACACCACATGAAAGCCCTTGGACAATGGTGGCACCACTCGTTGTCCTTGCCGGCTTGTCAATTGTCGGCGGGGCACTTCAGTTACCGTTCTCGCACAGCACAAAGTTCCTTGAACATTGGCTTGAACCAGTAATCCATGATTCAGAGGTGTCAATCTCTGGTACGTGGGCATATAGCAACAAATGGTTGTTGCTAGTAGTCGCAATTCTTATTGCTGTCAGTGGAGTAGTTGCATCAATAGCGGTGTATGCCAAAGGCAAGTTCAAGATTATTGAGCCGAAAATACTTGCCGATGCATGGCGATATGACTCTGCAGTGTCTGCAATTGTTGGCGGTCCCGGGCGTGCAGCCTTTGGTGGCGTTGCTGCATTTGATGCAAAAGTCGTTGATGGTGCAGTAAATGGAATTGGTACCGAAGTTCGTGCTGCTAGTGGTCTCTTGCGCAAAGTACAAAGCGGACTTATTCGCTCGTATGCCTTCGTTATCGGTCTCGGTGCAGTGGTGCTACTCGCGTGGTTCCTTTTAAGAGGGATCCTCTAATGCATGCTTCATTTCCTATCCTGTCGGCGCTTATCTTGTTGCCGATTCTCGGCGCTGTTCTCATCACAATTGTTAGCAACAAACATCTTGAGATAGTAAAGCTCATTGCAATGCTGTTCAGCGTTGGTGTTGGCGGCATGTCGATCTGGTTGCTGGCTTCATTTAAGTCTGATGAATCCGGATTCCAATACGTTTCTCAACATGACTGGGTGACGTCATGGGGAATCTCTTGGCATCTTGGGGTTGACGGTGTTTCTCTTTTCCTTGTCGTTCTCACCGGAATACTTTTCCCGCTAGTAATCCTCGGTGTTGATCCGCATCACGATCACAAGCGTTATCTGGCATGGCTGTTGTTACTTGAAGCAGGCGTGATGGGTAGTTTCCTCAGTCTTGATCTCTTCTTGTTCTTTATCTTCTTCGAGATTGTTCTTGTGCCGATGTATTTCCTCATTGGTGGATGGGGATACGACAAGCGCGTCTACGCAGCTACAAAGTTCTTTTTGTACACGATGCTCGGCTCGGCATTCATGTTGGTCGGCATCATTGCCACCGCGGTTATCGCACGACGTGACATTGGATACCTCACCTTTGACTTGGTCACCCTTGCTGAGCAAGCAAGTTTTGCTACCAATACTGGTCGTTGGCTGTTCGTATCATTTGCCATTGCGTTTGCTGTAAAGGTGCCCATCTTCCCGTTGCACACCTGGTTACCTGATGCACATACACAAGCGCCAACTGGCGGCTCGGTCATCTTGGCTGGTGTGTTGTTGAAGATGGGAACATACGGATTCCTTCGATTCGGTTTGTACTTGTTCCCAGCTGCAGCTGTGTGGGCAAAACCAGTACTGCTAACACTTGCAGTTATCGGAATTGTCTATGGTGCAATCGCTGCCACCATGCAGACTGACCTAAAGCGTCTTGTTGCGTATTCATCTGTTGCTCACCTCGGATTTATTGTCCTTGGTATTTTCGCCATCACTTCACAATCGCTCACGGGCAGTGTGATGCAAATGGTGAACCACGGTATTTCTACTGGGGCATTGTTCTTGCTGGTCGGCATGATTTACGAGCGTCGTCATACTCGCGAAATTGCCGAGTTGCGTGGTATTCAATCAGTTGCTCCAATTTTCTCTGCGGCATTCATGATCGTGATGTTGAGCTCAATTGGCGTACCAGGACTCAACGGATTCGCCGGAGAATTTTTGATTCTGATTGGTTCATTTCAGTCGGCACGGTGGTGGACCATTGTCGCTGCGACCGGTGTCATTCTTGCCGCGTTGTATTTGTTGTGGGCATACCAACGCGTATTCCATGGTGAGCCTGATGAAGCGAATTCAAGTTTTGCTGAGATGACTTTGCGCGAGAGTGCACTAATTATGGTGTTTATCGGACTCATCGGATTCACTGGTGTGTATCCAAAGCCAATGCTTGAGCGAATTGAACCTAGCGTTGACAAGTTGGTCGAACACGTTGTTTCTCATAGCGATTACAAAGTGCCGACCACACCCAACATCGTGGTTGTGCCTCACGGAGAAAAGGCAGGCGAGTGATGGTTTTTGCAGCAACACTTGATGGCCCAGCAGTTCCTTGGGTTGAACTGATTCCCATTCTTTCGTTATTGGCTGGTACTTGTTTTCTTCTACTCGTCGGTTCGCTTGTTCCGACATGGCCACGCCGTGGATATGCATGGGTAACAGGCATCTCAACAACCGTTGCCATCGTTGCAAATGCGGTGCAGTGGAACAACTTGTATTACAACAAGGGCAAGACCTTCTTTGCCGATGCAATCGCCATTGACCGTTTCTCTGTTCTCGCCAGCATCACAATCTGTTTGGCCGTAATTTTTGGTGCACTCATGATGTCGGCGTATCTCACGCGAATGAATGCTGATGGCCCCGAGCTATATGCCCTTTTATTGACCGCTGCTATTGGTGGGTTAGTAATGGTGTCTGCAAATGAACTCATTGTGTTGTTCCTTGGACTTGAAACACTCAGTTTGTCTTTGTATCTCTTGGCGGCAAGTAATCGTGATCGCGAGCAGAGTCAGGAATCAGGTCTGAAATACTTCATTCTTGGCGGCTTCTCATCTGCCTTTTTCTTATACGGAGTGGCATTGATCTTCGGATCAACGGGCAGCACAAAGATCTCGGGTATCGGCGAAGCCCTCTCGGGGAATATCTCCATCATCAACGCAGATGCGATGCTGCTGGTTGGTATCGGTATGTTGCTGGTTGGTCTCGGGTTCAAGGTGTCAGCTGCGCCGTTCCATGTGTGGACTCCTGACGTGTACGAAGGAGCACCGACCCCGGTTACCGCGTTTATGGCTTCTGCAGGAAAAGTTGCGGCGTTTGCAGCTCTCATTCGTATTCTGTTGGTGGGTCTTGAACAGCGCGTTGATGATTGGCGTCCCGTTGTGTGGGCACTCGCAATCCTCACCGTCTTCACTGGTTCGATTTTGGCAGTAGTCCAGACAAACGTAAAACGTATGTTGGCCTATTCATCTATTAGCCACGCCGGATTTATTTTGGTCGGAGTAGAAGCAGCAGGCCATATGGGTAGCGACGGCATTGCTACTTCAATGAACTACCTGGCGATCTACACCGTGTTGGTAATGGGCTCATTTGCAATTGTTCTTGCATTGTCCGGCAACACCGACGGAGAGACGAACCTTTCTGATTTCAAAGGTTTGGCAAAGCGCCGCCCACCTTTGGCGTTGGCATTTACCGTCTTATTGTTCGCTCAAGCGGGAGTTCCACTGACGGCTGGGTTCGTTGCAAAATTTGCGGTCATCAAATCATCTGTAGAAGCAAACTCGTATGTTCTTGCAATTGCTGCAATGGTGGCAGCAGTCATTGGTGCCTATTTGTACCTTCGTATTGCAGTCAGCATGTGGTTAGAAGAGCCTGCATCAGATTCTGAGATCTCAGTAGATCCAGCAGTCGTCATTGTGATTGCCATCTCCGTTGTTGCAACTCTGATTGTTGGGTTCTTCCCTGAGTTGCTTCTTCACGCCACACGCCTTGCGCGTTTCGCGCCTCGCTAAATTAGCTGGCGTGGGTAATCAGGGTATTAAACAAACCCTGTTGTGACGGATCTTCGCGGGCGGTGTCTTCTGGGTGCCATTGCACTGCCACAATCCATGTTGAGCCTGTGTGTTCGACCGCTTCAATAGTGCCGTCTTGATGTGTTCCGACGACAACAAGTCCTGGCGCAACTTTTTCAATCGCTTGATGATGAAGTGAATGGATAAGCGGATCAGTTGTTCCCATAGCTTGCGCCAAACGTGAACCAGTGACGACTTGAATTCCGTGCATAGTGTCGCGATGGTCAGGAGTTGTCTTGAGGTGTTGCACAAGAGTGCCACCAAGAGCAACGTTCAGAACTTGTTGTCCGCGACAGACGGCTAAAACCGGGATGTCACATTCCATAGCCCGATGTAGGGCCGCAATTTCAAAGTCATCAACAAGTTCATTGACTCCAAACAACCGTGCCCATTCGGTCGCTCCGTATTTTGATGGGCTGACATCACCGCCACCAATCAGGAGCATTCCATCACAGCGAGCAATAGTTGCGGCAATAGTTGACATGTCGTCTGTAGGCGGAACAAGGACTGGTAGGCCACCTGCACGATGGATGGCATCGATGTAGTTCTGTCCACAACTTGTAACCGGAGTGCGGTGTCCTGTTGCTTCAGGGCTCATGCGTCCCGGAATTGCAATCAGCGGTTTGCTCATCCGGCTTCTACTTCGTCTGCCTCGTATCCGGCATTGCGAACTGCGGCGAGAACTTCTTCAGCTTGTGCGCGACTTCGTACTTCCAAGACAGCTTGAATACCAGTTTCACGAACATGCAAACTCACGCCCTCACGAACGTGTTCTACTTCAACAAGGTTGGCACCTGTTTCTGCAAACAATGTAAGTAGTCGAGCGAGACCGCCAGGCCTGTCAGAGATACGAACAAACAAAATAAGTCTGCGACCAGCCTTTGTTTCGTTACGACGAATCAGACCGGGTAGCAAACCCAGATCAACATTGCCTCCTGACAGAACAACACATGTTGTACCAGTCTGTGCCGGTTGTACTTGGCCGCTCATCAGTGCAGAAACACCAACGGCTCCGCCTCCTTCAACGTACAACTTGCCACGATCCATCAGAAGAACCATTGCATCGGCAACTAGATCTTCTTCAACAACAACAATCTCATCGACATACTTTTCGATAAGTGGACGAGTAAAAGCACCCGGCATCTTCACTGCAATTCCATCTGCGAGTGTGACGATAGGGCCATCAGGGGGAGGGAAACCGGCATACGGTGCACATGCACGCACTTGAACACCGACCACTCGAATCTTTGAGTTGAATGTCTTTAGAGCCATTGCAACACCGCCAGTCAAACCACCTCCACCAAGTGGAATGATGACAACTGATAAATCTGAAATGTCTTCTAGTAATTCAAGACCAAGAGTTGCTTGTCCTGCAACAACAAAGGGGTCGTCATAGGGATGACAGAAATTCATTCCCATTGCATCTGCCCGTCCTTGTGCTGCAGCAACAGCATCAGACAATGTGTCGCCACCCTCGCTGAGAATTGCACCGTAGGAACGCGCAGCTTCCATCTTCGACAGCGATGCACCAGCCGGAACAAAAATCTCACACGGAACGTTGTGATGACGTGCGGCAAAAGCAATTGATTGCGCATGGTTTCCGGCACTGCCCGCCACCACGCCGTTCTTCACTGCATCCCCAAGCGAGGCGAGTTTGCTCATCGCACCGCGAATTTTGAAAGACCCAGTGCGCTGCAAATTTTCAGCCTTGAATACCACGTTTCCGCCGTACCGTTCAGACAATGCAGCAGATTCGGTGATGGGGGTGCGTTTGACCACACCCACTCCGGCACGTCGAGCTGCTTCGATGACCTCAGAATCAATTGGTATAGCTGTCATCTGCCCCTACCGTAGTGGGCATGCGCGCTGTACTCATCGCTAATCGTGAGGATGCTGATCCTGGTTTTGTTGGACGTGCATTACGCCAACGCGGGTACTCATTCACTGAATTTCTTCGAGAAGACCATCAGAATTGGCCGTCACTCGACGGTTGTGACCTCGTTGTTGCCATGGGGTCGAATTGGAGCACGTATTGGGATCATGTTGCAGAACCCGTGCGGGCCGAGCAAACCCTGCTGGCAGATGCGGTGTCTCGGGGTATCGCAATTCTGGGCATTTGCTTTGGCGCACAACAATTGGCGGTCACCCTGGGAGGGGAAATCACTCGAGCAAAAACCCCTGAAATCGGGTGGTACCAAGTGTTTCCGGTCTCTGAGGCGACCAATTCAGCCCCCGAATGCCTGACTCGAGGTGATTGGATGCAGTGGCATTACGACCGATTTAGCGTTCCCGCTGGAGCCACGGCCCTTGCTGATTCACCCGTTGGACCCCAGGCCATGATCTGCGGGAGGGCCCTTGGCCTTCAATTCCACCCTGAGGCGTCTGAATCGATTGTGCGATTGTGGATAACTGGCCAGGGCGGCGATGAATTGGCGGCTATCGGAATGACCCCCGACCAGTTGATGCAAGAAACGAGTTCTCGCGTGGTCGATGCCGAACAGAGATGCGATGAATTGGTCGCATGGTTTTTAGAAAATATCGCACAAAGGCACATGGCGTAACGGGGCACTGGTCCACTGCGTAGTTGGGACGATAGTGAGTCCCCGTAGTAGTTTTGGTCGTGATGTCCCCGTTCCTACGGTCCTATCTCACTGTTGTGTGGTTTGGACTGGCCTCCTTTCTTGTTGCCGGCTTGCTGCTTGGTATTTCGGCACTTATTCGTCCGAATAATCCCAACGCGGAAAAATTGCTCACCTACGAAAGCGGTGTTGATCCCGTTGGTGACGGTTGGTCACAAAGCCAAATTCGCTATTACGTTTTTGCGTTGTTGTTCGTGATCTTTGATGTTGAAGCAGTTTTTATTTTCCCGTGGGCCACTCAACTCGAGCGGTACGGAGGTTTTGGCCTCGTAGAGATGGGCATCTTTGTCGCCATCTTGTTGCTTGGTCTCGTCTATGCGTGGCGCAAAGGCGTCCTGCGCTGGGTCTAGGAACAAGGGTTTTATTATGGGTCTTGTAGATCGTGGTCGGTTGGGTAAACCGCTGACACAATTATTTAACCTCGGTCGTTCGTACAGCCTCTGGGTGTACCAATGGGGTCTTGCATGCTGTGCAATTGAAATGGGCGCGGCATTTGGTTCGCCACGTTATGACGTCATGCGTCTCGGAGTTATTCCTCTTCCTGCGTCACCGCGACAAGCAGACCTTGTTGTTATCTCCGGAACTGTTACAGACAAAATGGCACCAGCTATCAAGCGTTTGTATGAACAAATGCCTGAGCCTAAGTACGTCATTTCCATGGGTTCGTGTGCAAACTGCGGTGGACCATATTGGGACAGCTATTCAGTAACAAAGGGAATTGATCAAATCATTCCTGTCGATGTGTACATCCCAGGTTGCCCTCCGCGTCCTGAAGCATTACTTGAAGGAATTGTGTTGCTGCAACAACGCATTAAGCACGAAGACATGGGCGCACGTTGGCGTGGCGAAGGTACAAAGTCAATGTACGTCGATGGAGAATCTGCAGAAAAGGGAGGTATCCCCGTTGTCGTCAACAACTGATACCCCAACTGAAACACCACGCGACGATGTGCGTGATGCAGAGATTGCACGCGTGTGCGCAGCGCTCGGAAGTGCTGTCGTTGATTCGCTCGTTAAGCCAAACGATGACATGTGGATTCGTGTCACTGCCGATGCATGGCGCTCAACAGGCGAAACTTTAAAGAGTCTCGGTTATACCTATTTCGGATTCATCTCGGCCATTGACTGGTTGCCTTCTCCGTACGGTCGTGGTGAAGACGACCCCACTGCGCCACCTGTCGAGCGCAGCACTGTCATTAAGCAGGGCTATGCAGGCGGTGACACTCGTTTTCAAGTGATCGCTCGTCTCGTGCAACCGTTCACCACACTTGGTATCAATATCAAAGTTGATGTTGATGATTCGCTAATGGCAATTGATTCATGGTCGCAAGTTTTTGCTGGTGCTAACTGGCATGAGCGCGAGACACACGAGATGTTCGGAATTGGTTTTAATGGTCATCCTGATTTGCGCAACATGTACTTGCCAACAGATTTTGAAGGACACCCACTTCGTAAAGATTTCCCACTGCTTGCACGCATGGTGAAACCATGGCCCGGAATTGTCGATGTCGAGCCACTCCCTGGTGATGACAGTGAAGAGGAAGGTGACGCATCATGAGTCTTCTCGGAGATCGCCAACAACTTGCATACATTGCAGCGCAAGCTGCTGACGCACGTGTGAACGTAGAACTTGAAACAGAGGGCATGACTCTCAACATCGGGCCTCAGCATCCAGCCACACACGGAACTTTGCGAATCATTGCCCGCCTTGATGGTGAACAAGTTCTTTGGGCAGACCCATCGTGCGGTTACATGCATCGCGGTTACGAAAAACTAACTGAAGTTCGTTCGTACCCACAAGTCACAGCATTGGTAAACCGCATTGACTGGCTCGGATCATTTGCAAACGAAGTTCCTTTTATTTTGGCTGCAGAAAAGTTGATGGGTGTTGAAGCACCATCACGTGCACAGCACATTCGTACCATCTTGTTTGAGTTGTCACGTATTGCAAACGTCACTTTGTTCCTCGGTGATCTTGGTGTTCAGCTCGGTGCTGTTACGCCAGTGTTCTTTGCGTTCCGTGACCGTGAATATGTTTTGAACCTTATTGAAGGTGCAACGGGTGGACGCTTCCATCCAAACTTTGACCGCATCGGTGGATTGAAAGACGATCTGCCTGCAGGCTTCATTGACGAGACTCGCATTGTCATGAAGAAACTTCGTGGCTTCTGCGATCAAATTGAAGACTTGTTGTTCGGAAACGAAATTTTCCAATCACGTACACGTGGCATTGGTGTGATTCCAAAGGATGTCGCATTGCAATACGGAATGTCTGGTGCAAACCTGCGTGCAAGTGGAGTTGACTGGGACCTTCGTCGTGACCAGAAATTGCCTCTTGCGTACGACAAGGTTGACTTCAAAGTCATCACTCACCCAGATGGTGACTCATTCGCACGTTGCTGGGTTCGTTTGCAAGAAGTTCGCGAATCAACACGCATCGTTGATCAACTACTCGACACAATTCCTACGGGCCCCATCATGGCCAAGGTGCCAAAGATCATCAAGGTTCCTGAAGGCGAAGCATGGGTCTCAACGGAGAACCCTCTTGGCGAAATGGGCTACTACGTCGTTTCCCAAGGTGACATGGGGCCATTCCGCGTCAAGATTCGCAGCGCATCGTTCAACAACATCTCTATTACGCCGTGGCTGTTGAAGGGTGTTTATGTCCCAGACATCATCACCATTCTTGCGTCGTTGTATTTCATTCTCGGAGACATTGACCGCTGATGAATCTCGCAGCTCTTCTTTCTGCTGATTTGCCGTATTGGGTACAATCACTTCTTCGTGTTGTAGGCGGCCTTGTTGCCGTCCTTCTTCCCGCCGGAACAATCGTGTATTTGTTCTTGTTCAAGATGATGTCGTTCATGCAGTCACGTCTTGGTCCAATGGAAGCTGGCCCACAAGGTTCGATGCAGCTTTTTGCCGAGGTGGGCAAGTGGTTGCAAAAAGAAGACATCTATCCAGCCCGCGCTGACAAGTTCATCTTTAAGTTGGCACCGCTGATTGTTTTGGCAAGCACATTCCTCTTGGTCGTTGTGGTGCCGTTTGGACCTGATGCATTGTTTACAGACTTTGAAACCGGAGTGTTCTACGCACTAGCTGTTTCATCGGTATCGGTTCTCGGAATTTTGATCGCTGGTTGGTCTAGCGCCAACAAGTACTCGCTACTTGGTGGTTTACGTGCTGCTGGTCAGCTCATCGCGTATGAACTCCCAATGGTTCTCGCCGTTGTTGGCGTCGTTATCCAAGCTGGCACTATGAACCTGCAACAGATCGTGGTCGCTCAAAATGGCGGATCAATGTTCGGGTTCAGCAGTCTTGGTAATCCATACGTCATTACGCAGTTTGTCGGATTCATCGTGTTCATGATTGCAGTACAAGCTGAACTCACTCAGACTCCATTCGACATGCCCATTGCTGAGTCTGAACTGGTGTCTGGTTACATGACTGAGTACTCAGGCTTCCGATTCCTTATTTTCTTCATTGGTGAATTTGCAACCGCAGGCGTGTTCTCCATGATTGCTTCCATTCTCTTCCTTGGTGGTTGGGCAGTGCCGTTCTCATGGTTCGGTTGGACCACCATTGACAGCATTGACAACTGGATGAATATCGTCGGACCACTTATCTTGTTCACAAAGATGATTGTCATTGTCTTTTTCATCATGTGGATTCGCTTCTCGTACCCACGTTTCCGCGAAGATCAACTGCAGAAGTTTGCTTGGAAAGTTCTCATCCCTGTGTCGCTTGCGAACATCATGGTCACAGCAATTTTGAAGGTGGCGTTCTAATGCCAAAAGTTCCTGGTCTCGTAAAAGGTCTTGGTGTCACATTTGGCACCATGATGAAAACCTTCAAGGACGGTTCAAACACAGTTCAATACCCACATGTAAAGGAAACTCCACCGATTCGTGCACGCGGCGTTATCGCACTTCATGAAGGTAACTGCACATCGTGCATGTTGTGTGTTCGTTCATGTCCTGACTGGTGTATCTACATTGAAGGTCACAAAGAGATGGCTCCACCGCGTCGCGCTGGTGGTGCTGCTCGTAAAGTCAACAAACTTGATCGCTTTGATATTGACTACGCATTGTGCATGTACTGCGGTATCTGCGTCGACGTGTGTCCATTTGACGCCTTGTTTTGGAGCCCGGAGTATGAATACTCAGAGCCACGTATCGCAGATCTCTTGCACGACAAAACAAAACTTGGAGAGTGGATGGAAACAGTTCCTGAAGCACCAGAACTTGAAGTTGGCGCAGACAAGAAGGGCAAGAAATAATGTTTGCCTCTGAGGTCCTCGTTGCTCAAAACATTGGTTTTGCAATTCTTGCCACAATCATGGTCATCGGCGCCTTGCGTGTCGTTACCACCAGCAATGTTGTCCACGCAGCGTTGTGGTTAGTAGTTGTACTTGCCGGTGCAGCAGCGCAGTACATCTTGCTCGCAGCTGAGTTTGTAGCCATCACTCAAGTCCTCGTTTATATCGGTGCTGTGATGGTGTTGTTTTTGTTCGGAACCATGTTGACGCGTGCTCGCATTGGTGCTGAATCTGATTTGAATAATAAGAATTGGTTTTTTGGAATTCCTGTAGCTCTCGCACTATTCGTTGCTATGGCAATAGCGCTCGATAGCGGATTTGGTAGTCAGAAAATGCCAGCGGATGCTGCAGTGGCAACTACTCAAGAAATTTCTGACCAAATCTTTGGCCCATACCTCTTGCCGTTCTGGGCCTTGTCGTTCGTACTTCTCGCAGCTGTTGTCGGAGCCATTGTTCTCGCGAGGAGGGACTAACCATGTTTGTTAATCAGTTCCTCATCCTTGCCGCTGTTCTGTTCTGCATTGGTGTCTATGGCGTAATTGCCCGCAAGAACGCAGTTCTTGTCTTGATGTCAATCGAGCTCATTTTGAACTCAGTCAATATCAACCTGTTGGCCTTCTCTATGCGTAATGGCTCTCTTGATGGCCATACCTTCGCTTTGTACATCATCGCAATTGCTGCTGCCGAAGTTGGTGTGGGTCTCGCAATGGTTCTCCTTATGTATCGTAATCGTCGTTCTATTGACCTCGATGAACTCTCAGAGATGAAGGGCTGATCCGATGTTCGCTGAAGCCACAGAAGTTGCACTGAAGTCGGGGTGGTTCCTCGAGCATGCATGGGTCGTTCCCGTCATTCCTGCATTGTCGTTTTTTCTTATTATTTTCTTCGGAAAGCGCATGCCCAAAAAGGGCAGCGAATTCGGTGTTGCTTCCATGCTTGGCTCATTGGTCTTTGCAGGTGGCGCGGCCTACCAGTGGATTCAACGAGTAAACGGAGCACCTGAAGGCGCGTTCGTTTCTCCCGTTGTCAAAACATGGACATGGTGGCAGAACAGTGGAATCTCGTTTGGCATTGGTCAACATGTCGATGGACTCACTGTCGCCATTCTTTTAGTCGTTGCTTTCATCTCCACTTTGGTGCAGATCTATTCACTTGAATATCTACGTGGAGATCGTCGCTACACGCACTTCTTTGCTTCACTGACTTTGTTCTCAGCCGGAATGCTCAACATGGTTGTAGCAGAGAACATGATTCAACTCATCTTGGGTTGGGAAATCATGGGTCTGTGCTCGTTCCTCCTTATTGGCCATTGGTGGGAAGAAGGCGCAAACAGTCGCGCAGCGCTGAAAGCGTTCTTCACCACACGTACTGGTGATATTGGTCTTCTCACAGGCACAGCCATTCTGTTTTTCTCCGCTAATGAATGGACCACAAAGACGCTCGGTGTTTCTGGTTTCTCGATACGTGGCCTGTCATCGTGGGCGTTGTCAGGTGACCCTGGCCACGCAGCCATCACGATGGGTGCAATAGCCCTCTTTATTGCAGCGATCGGCAAGAGCGGTCAGTTCCCATTGCACACATGGTTGCCAGACGCTATGGCTGGTCCAACCCCTGTTAGTTCGCTATTGCATTCGTCCACCATGGTTGTTGCCGGTGTATTCCTCGTTGCTCGTTTGTACCCCGTGTTCTTCAAAGGCATGGACATCCTTGGTGGTAGCGCCAACTTCATTGTTGTTATCGGTGGCATCACCATCGTTATTGCTGCACTGCTTGCGTTTGTGCAGACAGATATCAAGAAGGTTCTTGCGTACTCAACAGTTAGCCAACTTGGCTACATGATGATGGGCCTTGGCGCCGGTGCATGGCTGCCAGCTGTCTTCCACATCTTTACGCACGCATTCTTTAAAGCATGTTTGTTCCTTGGTGCTGGTTCAATCAGCCATAGTTCCTCTCATCACTCGTTCGAAATGAAGAAAGACATGGGCGGGCTTCGCAAGTTCATGCCAATCACGTTCGGCACCTGGATTATTTCGACTCTTGCCCTCTGCGGAGTGTTCCCATTCTCCGGTTTCTTTTCGAAAGATGAGATCATCGACAACGTTGGCCACAATGGCTACAACGTGTTCATGTATGTCGGACTTGCGGGTGCTTTCCTTACTGCCGCATACATGACGCGCGCTACCTATCTCACCTTCTTTGGTCAACCACGCGGTGCATCTGCTGGCGAGCATCATGAAGAAGAGAGCCACGACTCGCACGCCGCGCATGATGACCACGCAGATCACGGTCACGACGCACATGATTCGCACGATGCGCATGCATCACAAGGGCCTCATGAATCTGGTTGGCTCATCACTGTTCCGTTAATTATTTTGGCAACGCTTGCCCTGAGCTCTGGCTTCTTAAATGCACTGCCATTTGGCGAAAAGTTTGAAAACTTCAAGAAGTGGGTTGAGCCGAGTGCAGAAGTAGTCAACCCCACCGGTATTGCTTATGTCGTTGGCGGTGTTGGTGAAGCTCGTATTGCATCAGAAACTCCAACAGATTCCACAGTTGAAGAAGGAGAAGCGCACTCCGAGACGCCGATGGCGCCCACTGCCAGTGGTGAAGATACTTACTCAAGTGAATCAGGTCATTCAAAATCACCATGCGGAACTGAGACACCAGAACAAGGTGTATGCGCGGCCCCGCAACTGAACCATGCTCCGTTTAAGTGGTCTAAGGCCGGAATGTCAATGCTGATTGTTCTCGCCGGCTTCCTTCTCAGCTTGTTTGTGTGCATTCAGTTGTACGAAAAGAAGAACAAAAAGTTTGTTGGCCTCACAGAGCGCAACAAGGTATTGGGCTTTGGTTACAAGCTTCTTGTCAACAAGTACTACCTCGACGTTCTCTATGAGAAAATCATTGTTCGCTCGATTGCTCATCCAATTTCAGCTGCTGTGTATTGGTTCAACCAAAAGGTTCTTGACGGCGTCATTAATGGAGCAGGCACCACAGCAAAGGGAATTGCTGGTTGGGTGTATCGCAACATCGATCAACGCGTGGTCGACGGTGCAGTGAATGGCACGGGCAGTGTTGCCCAAGGTGCTGGAAGCGCTCTTCGTCCAGTTCAGTCCGGAAAAGTCAATCAATATGGGGCGTTGTTGTTCGGCGCAGCCGCTATCGGCGCCCTCGTACTCGTCATCGTAAATACCTAGGGAGCTACCGCAATGGAAGTCATAAGCAACCACAACTGGGCACTAACAGTCGGCACATTCTTGCCGCTTGTCGGAGTCCTTATCATGCTGTTCATACCGAAAGCTGAAGAGGCACTGATCAAATCAGTCGCTATCGCAACAGCAATCGCCACACTCGCTGTGGGCATCTACACCATGGTCCAGTTCGACTTCGGCAATGCCGGCGCCATGCAGTTCGTGGCGCAACATGACTGGATCTCAGTCATCAAGTCGTCGTATTACATCGGTATTGATGGCATCAGCCTTCCGCTGTACCTCTTGTCGATGGTCATCACCGTTCTCGTCATGATTTATTCATGGGATCACGTACCGTCGCCAGGGAACCCAAAGGCGTTCTTCATCTTGATGTTGATTCTGCAAACAGGTATGGCCGGAACATTTATTGCTCGTGACCTCATCTTGTTCTTCGTGTTCTTCGAACTCGTACTCTTGCCGATGTACTTCATGATCGGTGTTTGGGGTGGCGAAAATCGTCAGTATGCATCGCTTAAGTTCTTCTTGTACACCATGTTCGGATCAGCACTTATGTTGGTTGCGTTCCTCGCACTGTTCTTCAAGACCGGTGCTGAGAGCTTCTCTATTCCGTTCCTCATTGAGCAGGGCATGAACATTTCACGCACCACACAAATTTGGATCTTCGCCGGAATGTTCGTTGGCTTTGCTGTCAAGGTTCCAATGTTCCCGTTCCACACATGGTTGCCAGATGCCCATACGCAAGCACCAACTCAGGGCTCAGTCATCCTTGCTGCAGTGTTGTTGAAGTTGGGTACATACGGTTTTGTACGTATTGCAATTCCGGTACTTCCAGAAGCAGCAAAAGCATGGGCTCCGTATATCGGCGGTCTTGCAGTGATCGGAATCATCTACGGTTCACTCGGTTGTCTTGCACAAACTGACATGAAACGTCTGATTGCGTTCTCATCCGTTGCGCATATGGGCTTCGTGATGCTCGGTATTTCAACTCTCACTTCATTTGGTATGAACGCTGCAATGTTCGGAATGGTTGCCCACGGTCTCATCACTGGCATGTTGTTCTTTGTTGCTGGTTCTGTCAAAGAGCGTTACCACACACTTGAAATCAAGCGCATTTCGGGCATGTTGTTGCAGATGCCGAAACTCGGATGGATTCTTGGCTTCTGTGCAATGGCGTCACTCGGTCTGCCAGGCCTCGCTGGTTTCTGGGGCGAGTTCCCTGCAATCTTGTCTGCATACCAACCAGCTCCAGGACTTTCAGTCAACGTGTTCCGCACCTACATGGTGATTGCAGCCATCGGAACAGTCTTTGCTGCTGGTTACTTGCTGTGGCTCTTCCAGCGCATCGCATTTGGTGAACCAGCTGCAGAGTTTGCTGCTGGTCACGGGCACGATGAAGACATCCATGATGTCAACAAGTTTGAGTGGATTGCATGGACACCACTTCTGATCGCAATTGTTGTCTTTGGTGTGTACCCACAATTGATGTTCAAGGTTCTCGACCCAGCAGTGGGCGTTACCCTCAAGGCTTTCGGAGGCTGACTCGTGCTGAGCACAATCGCCACCGCAGCGTGGTCATCACCAACAATTGATTACCACGCATTAGCTCCTGAGATGATTCTCGGGGCAGGCATTGTGCTGCTCTTGCTGCTCGACTTGTTCTTGTCTGATGCTCGTAAATGGATACTGACGCCTGTTGCAAGTTTCACTTTGCTCGGCGCCTTCCTTCCTGTGCTGACATTGGCCTTGAATAATGCCGGTACACGACAAATGTTTGACGGTCGTTACGTGATTGATGATTTCAGTTTGGTGATGAAGGGCATGTTCTTACTTGCCGGCTATGTGGTTGTTCTTCTTGCTGCTGACTACATTCGCGAAGGTGACTATTACCAAGGTGAATTCTGGTTCCTCATGCTGTCCAGCATTATGGGAATGGTCATGATGGCATCAAGCCGTGACCTCATCTCGATTTTCGTTTCTCTTGAATTCCTGTCAATTCCTGCATACATGCTTGCTGCGTGGCGCAAGCGTGATTCGCGAAGCAATGAGGCCGGTATCAAGTACTACCTTCTCGGTGTCTTTGCCTCGGCAATCATGTTGTACGGCATGTCGTTGCTGTACGGAATCACAAACTCAACAAAACTCACTGAGATCGGTGCTTCTCTTGGCAGCAACCTCACATCAATTCGTGCACTAGCGGTGTTCTTTGTGGTCATTGGTTTTGCATTCAAAATTTCCGCAGTGCCGTTTCACACATGGGCACCTGACACCTATCAAGGTGCACCAACTCCTGTTACCGCTTTCTTGTCAGTGGCCTCAAAGGCAGCTGGTTTCGTTGCACTTGTCACTGTTGTGTACGTCGGATTCCCTGGTTCGCATGCCGTATGGCAGCCCGTCTTTTGGATTCTTTCTGCAGCCACAATGACTCTCGGCAACGTCATGGCATTGAAGCAAACCAGCATCGTTCGCATGCTGGCGTATTCATCAATTGCACAGGGTGGTTTCATTCTGATGCCACTCGCAGTTGCGGGTGAAACTGGTGTCGCAGAGTCTGCATTGCGCGCCGTCGTTACGTATCTCATTGTGTACGCAGCAACAAACCTTGGTGTCTTTGCAGTCGTTATGGTTGTCGCACGCAAGACACGTAGTGGTGAAATTTCCTCCTACGGCGGCTTGTTCTCATATGCACCTGGCATCGCAACTCTGATGACAATCTTTATGGCATCACTTGCTGGTATCCCGCCATTTGGTGGTTGGTTCGGTAAGTTCGCAGCCTTCCAGTCGCTCGTTTCGGCCGGAACAACATGGGCCTATGTGCTCGCAATCATTGGCGGTGTGAACTCAGTTGTTGCGTTTGGCTACTACGGCAGCATCTTGCGCGAAATGTGGATGCGCCCCGTTCCAGATGGCGACACATCACCGGTTTCTGTGAAGTCATCACTTGCAGTGGCACTTGGTATCACTGGTCTCGCGACATTGTTGTTGGGTGTCTTGCCTGGCATCGTGATTCACTTCGGTGATATCGCCGGTCTTGCCGGTGCCTTCGGCCGCTGATTCCATTCGCGCTGCGATTGCAGCGTCACAGGGGAGCATTCCGTTCTCTTCGTTCATGGACCTCGCGCTGTATAGCGAGCACGGTTTCTATTCCACAACAGGTCGTGCAGGCAGGCGTGGAGACTTCATCACCTCTGCCGAAGTCGGGCCATTGTTCGGAACAGTTCTTGCTCGAGCTATTGATGATGTGTGGAACCGTCTTGGGCAACCAGACAATTTCCAGATTGTTGAAGTGGGTGCAGGCCCCGG
Source organism: Bifidobacterium breve (assembly GCA_945889575.1). Taxonomy (GTDB): domain Bacteria; phylum Actinomycetota; class Acidimicrobiia; order Acidimicrobiales; family Ilumatobacteraceae; genus UBA2093. The sequence goes on along the minus strand of CAMDBY010000003.1, from coordinate 4,211 downwards.
GACACTTGCCCGATCCATTCTTGCTGCAGCACCCGAGTGCTTGAAGAGCGGCACATACATCACTATTGAGACAAGTGCAGCACAACGAGCTCTTCACCCAGATGGCGTGACCTCGACTGACGCAATGCCATCGGTAATTGAAAACGGCGTCGTGATTGCTAATGAATTGCTCGACAACATTCCTTTTGAATTGTGGGTGTACGACGACGGTTGGCGCGAAGCGCACGTGATTGCAACTGGTGGAACCTTTTCTGAGATTTTGGTGAACTCTCCAGTTCCATCATTTTTGCCGAGCAGAGCACCACACGGTTCACGTGCACCTATTCAGCGAGAAACTGCGCAATGGTTAGCTGATTCTTTATCCACATTGCGCCGTGGATCAGTTATAGCTATCGATTACTGCACTCCGTTAACGGCCGAAGTTGCCTCAATGCCGTGGCGTGAATGGTTGCGAACATATGCAAGCCATGAAAAGGGTATGCACTATCTGAAGAACCCTGGCGAGCAAGACATCACAACGCAAGTGCTTATTGATCAATTGGCTGCTGTGCGAGAACCAGATGCGGTGCGAACGCAAGCGCAATTTCTTCAACGGTGGGGCATTGAAGAATTAGTTGAAGAAGGCAAACGGGCGTGGGCAGAACAAGCATCTGCGCCAACACTTGCGGCTATAAAAATGCGCAGTCGCATTACAGAAGCTGAAGCATTATTAGAGGAAACCGGACTCGGAAATTTCACTGTGTTGGAGTGGAATAATCGCTAAGCGATTTGTTTATCGGGTCGGCTTGTTAGCCAGGCTCCGATCAACACCACACACATTCCAGTAACTGCAAGGGCAGTTACTTTTTCATCGCGAAACAAGAGCCCAAGAATTGTTGCAACTACAGGTGTGAAGAACACACCGATCACGCCGCGCACGGCACCAGCACGCACCATCAACATGCCGTACATCACATAAGCAAAGCCAGTTCCCAATGCACCAAGTGCCATCAGTGCAAAAAATGCTGACCACGCAAAATGGCTATCGAAGAATGCGGGAATCCCGAGTGGCAAGGAAAAGAGCAGCGCAAAAAGTTCTTGCCACAGTAGAACCGTGAGTGTTCCGTACTTCACTTGCATTTCGCGCGACAAGATACTGGTGAACGCATAGCAACACGTAGCGGCAAGGAGAAAGAGCACACCGTGAATCGACGCACCTTTGCCATCGCCAACACTTCCAAAAGAGATCAGGGCAATCCCTGCAAATCCGATGACGACTGCAGTAATGCGACGAGCAGACGGCATGTTGCGGGTCAAGATGGCTGCAGCAACAACTGTGGTGATGGGAATCGAGCCGTTGATCATTCCGGCGATGGACGATGACACAGTCTTTTCGGCCAATGGGTAGAGATAAAACGGAATCGTCATAGCCACCAGCCCGAGTAGGGCAACGCGCACAATGTCTGACTTGTCGATGCGTTTACGAGCAGCGGGGAAGCAGGCAAGGGCAAGTGCACCAAAGCCGAGGCGGGCGATAGGTACGACGCCGGTCGCTACATGGTCGATGGCGATAGCAATAAAGAGGAACGAGGCACCCCAGGTGAGAGCAACGGCTGATGTCATTCCCCATTCAGTTGGCCCGAATTGCTGGGCGGTATCTCGCCCGAGGTTTGACTTTGTCACCCGCTCAGTCTTGCCGTTCGCCATGGGTAACTGAGGCTTCATTTCACTAGTGTTCTAAGGACTAGCTGGGGGTTTCACATGGCAGACAACGACAACCACGACACAATCGATGCTCTTCAATGGGAAAAGCGGAAATTTCCACCATCCGATGCGTTCAAGAAGAACACTCTTGTTGCGGGCACATTCCTATATGACGAAGCGAATGAAGATTATGAAGCGTTCTGGGCACGTCAGGCCAGTGAGTTGGTGTCATGGGATACAGAGTGGGACACCATCTGTGAATGGAAACTGCCGTACAGCAAATGGTTTGTCGGCGGGAAGCTTAATGTTTCTTACAACTGTCTCGACCGCCATGTCATTGCAGGCAAGGGCGACAAAGTCGCGTTTCATTTTGAAGGCGAACCAGGAGACACTCGTACCATTACGTATTCGCAAATGCTCGACGAAGTGCAGAAGTTTGCAAACGTGCTCAAGGGTCTCGGTGTAAACAAAGGCGATCGCGTCAATATCTATTTGCCAATGATTCCTGAAGCAGCAGTTGCCATGTTGGCATGTGCACGAATCGGCGCTGTGCACTCGGTGGTCTTTGGTGGTTTTTCGTCGCAGGCATTGTCTGATCGCATCAATGATGCAGAAGCAAAAGTTCTCATTACTGCTGACGGTGGATATCGCCGCGGTGAAGTGTTCCCTCTAAAACCACAAGCAGATGAAGCAGTAGCAAGTACTCCGTCAATTACTGCGGTTGTTGTTGTAAAGCGCGGTGGCAATGCAGTGGATATGCAAGCTGGCCGTGATCATTGGTATCACGAAATCATGGCAACTGCTGATGCAGTGTGTCCACCAGAGCCAATGGATTCTGAGCAGTTGCTCTTTTTGTTGTACACCTCAGGCACCACAGGCAAGCCAAAGGGCATCATGCACACCACAGGTGGCTACCTGACGCATGTCACGTACACACATAAGTACGTATTCGACTTGCATCCTGAAACAGATATTTTCTGGTGTACAGCAGACGTGGGTTGGATTACTGGGCATAGCTACATCGTGTATGGCCCACTCAGCAACGGTGCAACACAAGTGATGTACGAAGGTGTACCGAACTACCCAGCGAATGATCGCATGTGGGAAATCATTGAAAAATACAAAGTCACTATTTTTTATACGGCCCCTACTGCTATTCGTACGTATATGAAGTGGGGAGTCGAAGAGCCAGCAAAACATGACTTGTCGTCTCTGCGATTGCTTGGCAGCGTGGGCGAGCCCATTAACCCCGAAGCCTGGATGTGGTACCACGAGAACATTGGACTTGGAAATTGCCCCATCGTTGATACGTGGTGGCAAACAGAAACGGGAGGCATCATGATCAGCCCGCTACCTGGTGCAACCACCACAAAGCCAGGTTCTGCGACGTTTCCATTGCCCGGAATTGGTGCAGAACTTCTTGATGACGAAGGGAAAATAGTCACTCATGGCGGCGGCTATCTCACTCTCACACAGCCGTGGCCTGGCATGTTGCGCGGTATTTGGAAAGATCCAGAACGCTTCCAAGATGCATATTGGTCCCGTTTTGCTGGCCGATACTTCGCAGGTGACGGTGCCAAGTTAGATGACGATGGCTATCTCTGGTTGCTTGGTCGCGTTGATGATGTGATGAATATTTCAGGTCACCGTATTTCTACAACCGAAGTGGAAAGTGCATTGGTGTCTCACCCAAGCGTTGCTGAAGCGGCAGTTGTTGGTGCAAATGATGCAACAACAGGTCAAGCGATTATTGCGTACGTGACTCTGGTTGGTGGCATGGAAGTTGATGAACAGATCCTGCGCAATCACGTTGCATCAGAAATTGGTGCAATTGCAAAGCCGAAGACCATTTACTTCACGCCTGATCTTCCAAAGACTCGCAGCGGAAAAATTATGCGCCGGTTGTTGCGAGATGTTGCTGAAGGTCGCAATCTTGGTGATACCACAACTCTTGCTGACGCAAATGTTGTGAACGAGCTGCAGAAACGCGCAGCCGAAGCACCTAGCGAAGACTAAAAAATATTGCGACGAAATTTAGTCGCGGAAATTTTCAAACTGCAATGGCACGCCAAGGTCTTCACCTTTTAGTAGTGCCATCACTGCTTGAAGGTCGTCGCGCTTTTTTCCGGTGACACGAACTTGCTCGCCTTGCGTTTGACTAGAGATTCCCTTGCCAGCTTTTTCTTTGATCAGTTTGTTGATTTCGCGTGCCTTGTCAGAAGAGATGCCTACTTTGACTGTGACCACTTGACGCACGGTGTCGCCTGATGCTTGTTCGAACTTGCCCCAGTCGATGCCCTTCAACGACATGCCGCGTTTCACAAATTTTTCTTCCAGCAAGACGCGCACGGCGCGAGCCTTTTCTTCAGAAATAGTTTTGATGGTGATGACCAGTTCATTTTGGTCAATGGAGGAATCAGTTCCTTTGAAGTCAAAGCGCTGGGTCATCTCGCGCTGGGCCTGGTCGACTGCGTTACGCAGCTCTTGGCGGTCGATGTCGGAAACAATGTCAAAGGAAGGCATGAGGT
>CAMDBY010000002.1 GCA_945889575.1 Bifidobacterium breve | reverse complement strand
AGTTCGCGTTCCTTGCCGAGACTTGCCAATGATTCAAGACGACGCTCAAGACCAATGATGCTTGCTCCAATATGTCCGCGTTCGTTAGTGAGCACGGCCATGCCGACACCCCATCCGCCGTGCAGTGGGCCGATGAGATATTCGGCAGGCAATTCCACATCTGTGAAGAACACTTCATCAAATTCCGATTCGCCAGTCATTTGCTTGAGTGGTCGAACTTCGATGCCTGGTAAATCCATTGGGATAAGAAAAAACGAAATTCCTTCGTGTTTCTTTGCTTCAAAGTCTGTACGGGCCATAAGAATGCCCCAGTTACTGCACCGACCGCCACTGCACCACACCTTTTGACCATTAATGATGAATCGGTCGCCATCTTTATCAGCACGGGTTGACAGTGAACCAAGGTCACTTCCTGCGCCTGGTTCAGAGAACAATTGACACCACACTTCATCTGCATTGAGCGTTGAACGAAGATGTTGTTGTTTCAGTTCGTCAGTTCCGTACGTCATTACTGCGCCGCCGGCCAACACGAGTCCCACCATGTTCAGAACAGATGGCACTCCGGCCTTCGCGCATTCTTCGACCCAAGCGCCGTGATGGGCAGATGAAAGTCCTTGACCACCGTGTTCAGTTGGCCAATGAATGCCAGCGAATCCAGCATCAAAAATCAGGCGTTGCCATTTCTTCGCCTCCACTATGAGGTTCGGAGGACAAATAGCTCCGTAGTCACGCGGGGCATGCTGACGGTTGTCTGCCAGCCATGCCGCAGCGCGAGCACGGAGCGTGTCGACTGATTCTTCGGTCATGATGCGTCTTTCATGGCATTAAAGAACATGCCAGTTTCTTCTGGAAGGTTGGCGGGAATCTGGTAACCATCGGTGTCGCGAATCTGTGTCCAGTTGTCACGCACATCTTCCAATGTCAGGCCAGGCTTGTAGAAACCTTGGGTCTCACCGATAAATACGCGGGCAACACGTCCGCCACCGACTGAGTAGATCTCGCCAGAAACATCACAATCTTCGTGTGCAAGCCACGCAACGATTGGTGTGACAAGGGATGGGTCCAGCTTGTCACCAATTGCGCCCATCAAATTTTCTGTCATACGTGTTAACGCAAGCGGCGCAATGACGTTTGCTTTGATGTTGTACTTAGCGCCTTCGGCTGCAAGCACACGAGTGAATCCAACCAGACCCATTTTTGCAGCACCGTAGTTTGCCTGGCCGAAGTTGCCAAAGATTCCTGCTGCTGATGATGTTGAAATGACGCGTCCATATCCCTGTTCGCGCATGTGAATCCATGCCGGACGAGTGACGTTGAAGGCACCTTTCAAGTGAACATCAATCACTGGATCTACAAATTCAGACGTCATGTTGTGGAATGTCTTGTCGCGCAAGATTCCTGCGTTGTTGATGACAATGTCAACACGACCATATGCATCGATGGCTGTCTTGATGATGGATTCTCCACCTTCAGGCGTTGACACGCTGTCGTGGTTTGCCACTGCTTCTCCACCAGCTGCTCGAATTTCATCGACAACCTTTTGTGCGGCGCTGGCATCAGAGCCTCCACCATCAACGGCACCGCCGAGGTCATTGACCACGATGAGTGCTCCGCGTGAGGCAAGAAAGAGAGCATGCTGGCGGCCAAGGCCACCGCCGGCTCCTGTGATTACTGCAACTTTTCCGTCATATCCCAATGTGTTCATTCCAGCAACCGTAGTCGGGCGCCCATAGAGACTCCGATTTGAGGCGTCCAGGAACTCTGGCTGACCATTAAGAATTGCTGGGCGCCTACTCTGAATGTATGGATGAATTGCTCCCGGGAAATGATGATTCGCGGCGGCTAGTCATTCGTGAATGGCTTGCAACCCATCCGCACCCCACAAATGTTCAACTTGCGGAATCGGGATATGTCGCTCCGCATTGGCCAGAGCCATGGGGGCTCGGAGCAGACCCAGTTCATCAATTGATAATTGATGACGAGTTGGCACGTGCTGGCGTGTCGCGACCATCAAACCAAATAGGAATTGGATGGGCTGCGCCCACAATTATTTTTGCTGGAACTCAGGAACAAAAAGATCGCTATGTCATGCCTGCCCTAACTGCAGAGGAAATTTGGTGTCAACTATTTTCAGAACCCGGTGCGGGAAGTGATTTAGCAAGTTTGAGCACACGCGCAGTGCGTGACGGTGACGAATGGATTGTTAATGGCCAAAAGGTGTGGACCACAGGTGCTCATTATTCAAAATTCGGAATTCTGATTGCTCGAACTGATCCTGATGCTCCGAAGCACAAAGGCATTTCGTACTTCATTTGCCCGATGGACTTGCCTGGAATTGAAATTCGCACCATCAAGAACATTGCGGGTGCGGAAAGTTTTAATGAAGTGTTCTTTACTGACGTGCGAATACCTCATGCCAATGTGGTTGGCGACGTGAATGATGGGTGGCGTTTAGCAAAAGTCACCTTGGGTAATGAGCGAGTCTCGTTGTCTACAGGGGGTGTGTTGTGGGGCAATGGTCCAACAGCACTTGATGTCATCGCTGAGGCCAGAAAACTAGGTATTACGAATCGAATATTGCGCCACCGCCTTGTAGATATTTACATTGAACACACAATTCTTGAAATCATTCGGATGCGAACATTGACCGCTCGGCTTCGGGGAACACAGCCTGGTCCGGAAGCAAGTATTCGAAAGATCATGGCCGATGAACATGGTCAAACTGTGATGGAGCTCGCCCGCGATATCACGGGAGCTCAGGCGATGGTTATCGGCCAAGATGACGCCTTTGCAGGCAAATCGATCACATCCAAAAGTTGGTACAGCGGCTATATGTTTTCAAAGGCACTTACCATTGGCGGCGGCACAGGAGAAGTGCAGCGAAATATTTTGGGTGAGCGAGTTTTGAAACTGCCAGCTGAACCAAATCCACAATCGGGACAATCGTGGTCGCAATCCACTTCACAGAAATGACATGACATGAACCAAGACACTGAACGAATGACCGTTGACCTACTAGATCCGGTGTTATATCAATCGAATCCACATGAAGTGTGGGCGTGGATGCGCGCCAATGAGCCCGTATATCGAGATGAGAAGAACAAGTTGTGGGGTATCACGCGCCATGCAGACGTCATGGATGTTGAACGACGCTCGTCGGTTTTCTCATCACAGGGCGTGTATCGAGCCGTACTGTCGCCAGGCGAAAGCAACATGATTGCTCAGGATGATCCACGGCATCGTCAGCAACGCATGTTGGTGCAACCACAGCTCACGCATGCTGGAGTCGCAACACGCACTGCAGAGGTAGAGGCATTGGTAGCGGAACTTGTGGCAGAAGCAGTGGCACAAGGCGAATTCGATGTTGTTGAGTTGCTAGCTGGGCAGTTGCCTGCTCGTCTGACTGCACGTTTGCTTGGTTTTCCAGAAGAGATGTGGCCCCAGGTGAAGTCATGGAGCGAACGATTGATGCGCACCGACATGCGCGAGCGTGACCCACTCATCATGAATGAATTCATTGATGCCAACAGGGAATTTCTTGGTGCAATGATGCCGATCATGGAAGAGGTGTCGGCGTGTCCGCGAAATGACTTCATGTCAATCTGGTCGCACGCTGAAATCGATGGACAAAAGTTGCCACCGGAAGCAATTTTTCACGAGGTGGGATTATTCATCGCTGGAGGTGCTGAGACAACTCGTACTGCTATCAGTCATGGCATTCGTGCATTCATCGATCATCCGGAACAGTGGGAAGAATTAGCTGTCAAACCAGAACTTATTGATTCGGCAGTTGAAGAAGTGTTGCGGTGGGTTACTCCTCTGAACAATTTCTTTCGGATGGCATTGACTGATGATGTCGTTGGCGGTCAGTCCATCGCAGCGGGTGATCGAATAATCATGTTGTACCCCTCGGCGAATCGTGATGAGTCTGTCTTTACTAATCCATCGGTGTTCGACATTCATAGGAACCCAAACCCGCACCTCTCGTTCGGGTTCGGAACTCATCTTTGTATTGGCGCAAATCTCGCACGGCTTGTGTTGACCACTATGTTCCGAGAGCTATCTGCACAGGCCACTGATTTGGCTGTAGTCACCGAACCCGACGTAGAAGCAAATATCTTTGCTCGGGCTGTGCGGTCTTTCCAGATAAGGGTCTCACCCAGGTAGTCGGCATGTGAACTTGGTTCAGGCACAAGTATCCTGACACGGTGCGTATAAACATCCCCACTGCCGCTCTCATTCTTACCTGCTTGTCTTTGGCAAGTTGTTCATCAACTTCGGCTACACAACCAGAGGGCGACCTGAGCCCCGAAAATATAAGTAAGCCCGCCGACTCAGATGAAAATCTGGAGATTGCTCGTATCAAGTGTTTGACTGGTATCGCAGTCTCGGGCAGGGCCATGAGAATTGTGTCTACGGTTGCTCCCATTACAAATTTAGTCGGAATGATTGCCGGAGATGTTGGACCTGTCGTCAAAGGCGTTGTTCCTGAAGGAATTAACTCGCATACATTTGAACCACCCCCAAGTGCTGCAGCAATTCTCGAGCAAGCAGACATCATTTTTGTTAATGGATTGAAATTAGAAGACCCCACTCTTGAGTTGGCAAAGGCCAATGCACCCGACGCAGTCATTTGCGAGCTAGGCACGTCTTCGCTTCCACAAAGTAGTTGGTTGTACGATTTTTCATTCCCTGAAGAATCAGGCAAGCCAAACCCCCACCTGTGGACAAATCCACTCTCAGTTATGTCGTACCTGACAACGATTCGAGATGTTTTAGTTCTTGCAGATCCTTCCAATATTGACAAGTACGAATCAAATTATGTGGTTGTGTCAAAACTGGTGATGGACCTTGATGCCGCTATGAAAGTCAGCACAGAAACTGTTCCTGCCAATGTCAGGAAACTGCTGACCTATCACGACGCATATGCTTACTTCGCCCTTCGTTACGGATATGAAGTGATTGGCGCAATTCAGCCCCAATCTTTTGAAGAGCCATCCCCAAGTGATATTGCAGCTCTCATTGACCAGGTGAAGTCAAAGAAGGTGAAGGCGGTTTTTGGAAGTGAAGTGTTTCCATCCCCGGTACTCGAGCAGATTGGTAAGGAAACTGGAGTGCGCTATGTGGATGTGTTGCGCGACGATGACTTGCCCGGAGAACCTGGCGATGCAGATCACTCATGGGCTGGGCTGATGAAGTTTAACTACATCACAATTGTCGAAGCGCTCGGCGGTGACGCATCAGCGTTAAAGGCCGTGTCTGTTGACACGAAGATCCCAGACAAAGCGAACTATCCGCAGTGATAGGTGAAGTTTTGGTTGAATGTGCGCACATGTCATGTGCGTACAACTCAACGCTTGCAATCAAGAAAATCGACTTCACGATTCGTAAGGGAGACTTCGTAGGCATAGTTGGGCCGTCTGGCTCGGGCAAGACCACACTGCTGAAGGCGATTCTCGGATCAATCGTTCCTGTTGAGGGCCACGTAACAAAGAAGCCTCATTTGCGTATGGGGTATGTGCCGCAAGTGGAAACAGTTGATTGGAATTTTCCGGTAACGGTTCTTGAAGTAGTGGCGATGACGCGATCATCGACTGGCCGCCTTCCGCGGGTAACAAAAGATGAGCGCGCCGATGCATTGTTGGTTTTGGAACGTCTTGGGCTTGGGGGCCTCGAGAATAGGCATATTCGTGAATTGTCTGGTGGTCAACAGCAGAGAGTGTTCGTTGCTCGTGCACTGTTTCACCGGCCGGAACTTTTGGTTCTCGACGAACCAACATCAGGCGTTGATGTTCGTACTCGACATGAAGTGCTTCACTTACTTGCTGATCTTCATGATGAGGGTGTTTCGATAATTCTCTCAACACACGATCTGAATGGATTGGCTGCACACTTGCCACGGTTGGTCTGTTTGAATTCCGAGATCATTGCCGATGGATCGCCTGTTGAAGTGTTGACTCCTGAAGTTCTAGAACAAACTTTCGGTGCACCGATGGAAGTTCTCATTCATGGTGGGATGCCCGTCGTGGTCGATGGTGTTGGCGCTGATATTGCTGAGCGAATGTCTCGGTTTGGCTAACTATGTCATTTGTATTTGCCGGACTTTTTACGCCATTTCACTATCAGTTCTTCAATAACGGAATCATTGTGGCCACCATTGCTGGCGCTTTGTGTGGTTTGCTTGGCGTGTTTGTTGTGCTCCGTGGTATGAGCTACATCGGACACGGATTGTCGCATGCAGTGTTTGGCGGTGCTGCGGCATCGGCAGTGATGAATATCAATTACTTTGTCGGCGCCGGGGTGTGGGGAGTTGCTTCCGGAGTGATTATTGGCCGCATTGCACGTCGTCGATTAATTGGAGCAGATGCAGCAATCGGAGTTGTGACTACGGCCTCGTTCGCTTTGGGCCTTGCCTTATTGAATCGCTACGGCCAGGCTAAGAAGAGCATCGAAGCCGTTCTGTTCGGAAGCGTGCTCGGAGTGAAAACGATTGACATTGTTGCTGTCTCTGCCGTCGCAATTCTGAGCGTCGTCATCGTGGTGGCGCTGTACCGAGCATTCCTTTTTGCCACATTTGATCCTGAGGTCGCTCAAGTTTCTGGCGTGCGCGTGGCATGGATTGAAGCGTTGCTGATGGGGCTCTTGTCGCTAACAATCCTTGTGACGATGCGAGTGATTGGAACTCTTCTCATCTCTGCACTCTTGGTTATTCCTGCGTCAGTTGCGCGTATGTTGACAAACTCTTTTGCGCGAATGTTATGGATTTCGCCAATTATCGGAGCCGTATCAGCCTTCACGGGCATGTATCTTTCGTACTTTCTGGACACGTCGGCAAGTGCGACCATTATTCTCACGGGCACACTGATGTTTATCGTTGTATACGCAGTCACTGGACTTCGTGGACGCACCAGAATCTCTGGTCTGCATCACATCTGATTTTATTCAGTTGGTAGAGACCACTCGACACCAGTTGGTGTGTCGCGCACTTCAATTTGCAGCGAAGCGAACACATCGCGGATCACGTCAGATAAGTCGAAGCGTTTTTCAGCGCGCACGGTTGCGCGAACAGAGAGCATTGCCTCAATAAATGGAGCGACAACTTCACGAGGGTCCCTCACGCCACCAATTGCTGCGTCACCCAATTGACTAATCATGGAACGAAGAGTGCCGCGAGCGCGGACAAGTACATCACTTTGCAAGGTGTCGATCGACCAATCCTGCATTGCTTGTTCAAGAGCCAAAACTGCACGGACGGCGGCAAGTGCATCGCGCTGTTTCATCGCTTGGTCAAATCTCTGAATCGATTCTTCGAGAGCTGCATCGAGCGAATTGGCTTGAGTGGGTTGTGCGCCGGTCGCGACAGGCGCCGTTGCGACGGAATGACTGGACGAAACGTCACCAGATGCAGTCAACAATGAAAAGGGTGACTGCAGAAGTGAAAGCGGGATGACTGAACCTGTTGGGTACACGAATGATTCACTGCGGAAACGGATGGTGACATTGCTATTGCCAACAACGGTGGCTGTTTCTGCATCAATGTCAATTATCAAGCCAGTGTGTTCGTCGACTCCGAGAACGAAAGTATCTGTATCTAATAAAGATTCAAACATTTGCAAACGAGCTTCACCGAGGTAACAGAATCGAGTGTCGTGGTTTGCGCCTTCTGTATTGTCGTAGTGCGGTATAACGGCTGCATTGATGCCGATACACGCAAGAATGTCCAAGCCATCAAGGGCCTGAACATCTTGGCCGACTTTGTACACCTCGTACACCGGAACGGTTGCCTTGCCGAGTGTGAGTGCAGCAGCGGAAGCAAACGTAACGATTCCACCGTTGTTGAGTTTGTCAATCATGATTCGGGCGACGGATGATCCAGCCCACTGACGCAATGCGTATGTTGGCGAGCCCGGCCCAGCAAAGATGTAGTCGGCGTCGGCGAGTGCGCGAAGCCCGCGTTCGATTGCAACCGGATCTGCAGCTAAATGTGTGTCGTGTAATCTGACTAGTCCGGCCACGCCTAAGTCAACATTGATAGATGTTTTAAAATACTCAACGGCTTTAGCGGCGAGTTCTGGTGCATTTTCCTGAAAACCATACGGAGTGTCAAGCACGACAGCTTTGACGGGCGATGGAAGTAGGGACGTCAAACGACGGTGCGTTGTGACCATGGTGGGGGCTGTTTCACCAGAGCCCATGATTGCGAGAATGCGAGGAAGGCTCACGAAAAGAATCCTGAAGTAATGGCATCGTCAACTACGCCAGCAAATTGCAACGGAAACTGTGCGTGTAAATCATGGTCGGCAGGTGTAAACCATTCGACGCGCCCATGAGAAAGGGTGTCGAGTGCGAATTGAATTTGGGCACGTTTTGTTTTCGTATGTTGATCTTCCGATCGAGATGCTGGCGTAAACATGACCGGAACCTTGATTCCAGCCCACAATGTTGAAGGCTTGTGCATCCATAGACCGTGTAAAACGTCGATATGTCGATCAAAGGTGAGGTGTGGACGAATGGTGTTGTCTGCCATGCGCTCCATGTTGTGCATCTGGCCATCAATTGCTTCTTCGCTCCAATCAAGATGTGCAGCGCGAATATATGACCGAAGTTTTTCGTATTGCATTCCTGCAATTGCTGGAGGCGCCATCGTCACCTTGCACTGTTCCCATTCAGGGAATGCTTGCGACAATTCAATGGTTCCACCATCAACCGCAACGATGCCACGAATTGTGTCGCCATGTCGATGCGCATATTCCACCACGATGTTTCCACCCCACGATTGCCCAAGGACAAGAGGTCGTACCCAATTTCGTTGACGTGAACTGAGCGCGTTGATCACATCAAGAACATCGTCGGCAACATTTGCCATTTCGTATCCGGTATCAGTTTTCTCACTGAGGCCGTGCCCGCGCAGGTCAATGGCAGTTACTGCGTGACCAAGTTCGGCGAGGCGTCTCGCTGGCCCATCCCACAGGCGGGCATTCGACGCAAGACCGTGAATAAGAAGAATGGGGATGCCAGGGGATTCATCGATCGATGACCACTGCAACATGCGCAGGGAAATGCCGTCACGAGTTGAAATATAGAATGAATTCGGTGTGATTGTCACGCCTGCATTGTCGCACCAGATCGGCAATTTGGCACCTAGATTCTCACGAATCGCACGGGTGACTGTTGTCGTTCTAGAGTTCAGGAACGTCTTCAAGGGGGAAACCATGAAATTGTCAATGGGAATCAGTTATTCAGATGGCTTCAAGCAAGCCGCCGATCGGGTCGTCGAACTGGAAAAGGCGGGCCTTGACCAAGTATGGATCGCAGAGGCATATAGTTTCGATGCAATCTCGCAAGTGGGCTACCTCGCGGCAAAAACAAATCGCATCGAAATTGGCACCGGAATTGTCAATGTGTATTCGCGCACTGCCGCTTTGATGGCCATGACAGCTGCTGGTTGCGATTACGTCAGCGACGGCCGTTTCATTCTTGGTCTTGGAGCATCAGGCCCTCAAGTAATTGAAGGTTTCCACGGAGTTCCATACGAAAAGCCAATGCAACGCATCAAGGAATACATCGAAGTGTGTCGCAATGTATGGGCACGTGAAGCACCACTTGAATATCACGGCAAGACAGTTGACATTCCTCTTCCAGCTGGCCAGGGAACTGGCCTTGGTAAGGCACTCAAGATCATCAACCATCCAGTTCGTAAAGACATCCCCATCTGGTGGGCGTCATTGAAAGACAGAAGTGTTGAAGCAACAGCCGAAATTGCTGACGGATGGCTTCCCATCATGTTCTACCCAGAGCGTTACCACAACGTATGGGGCGATCAGTTGAAGGCAGGACTTGCAAAGCGTGATCCGTCACGTGCACGTCTTGAAATTTCAGCTGGCGGAATGTTGGCAATTGACGACTCGCTCACAGGTGATGCGCAAACGAAGGTTCTTGACATGGCACGCCCGAATATGGCGCTGTATGTCGGCGGCATGGGTGCACGCGGTAAGAACTTCTACAACGACATCTGCCGTGATTACGGATTTGAAAAAGAAGCTGTTGACATTCAAGACTTCTACCTTGAAGGTAAGAAGGCTGAAGCTGCTGCAGCGATTCCTGGTGAATGGATTATGAATGCCAACCTTGTTGGCTCGACTGGTTTCATTAAAGAGCGTGTCGCTGCTTTCAAAGAATCTGGTGTCACTGTGTTATCAGTGAATCCAGTTGGCCCAGACCCCGTTGGCCAAATCGAAAAACTTCGCTCAATCATCGACGCCTGATCATGTCGTTACTGACAGTTGATGTGGTAGCTCCTGGCTGGGAGCCTGTTCGTGATGCCTTCATCCATAGCTTTGACATTAAGGAAGATCGAGGCGCAGGCGTTTCGGTGTATCACCGCGGTAAATGTGTTGTTGATCTCATGGGTGGCTGGCGTGATCGTGACCTCACCGTTCCCTACGACAGCGATTCTCTTCAAGTCGTGTTCTCAACCACAAAGGGAATCACATCAATTGCAGTAGCGATGTGCGTCGAGCGTGGTTTGTTGAATTACGACGAAAAAGTTGCGACATATTGGCCAGAATTCGCCGCACGGGGCAAAGCTGACATCACAGTCGCGCAACTGTTATCTCATCGTGCTGGTTTGTACACAGTTGATGGTGATATTTCGCTAGAAGATGCACTTGATTGGAGCACCGTCACAGGACGACTTGCCGACACCGCGCCGTTATTCCCAGTTGGCTCAACTCACGGTTATCACGCATTGACATTTGGTTGGCTTGCCGGTGAATTGGTGCGCCGTGTTACCGGCAAAAGTCTTGGTGACTTCGTACGTGAAGAAATTGCCGGACCGTTAGGTGTAGAGATGCATGTTGGGTTACCACCAGAACTTGAACCTCGTGTTGCGCGGTTGATGGCCCATCCCATTCCTAAGTTTTCACCTGAAGAAGTAAAAACACTGATGGAAACAAGTGGACCAGGAACAAAAGGGGCAGCCGCGTTGTCGCTGAATGGCGCATTCGGTCAGGGAGCATTCAACAGGGAAGATGTACATCAATCACAGCTTCCAGGTGCTAATGGAATTTCCAATGCCCGTTCACTTGCGCGTATTTATGCAGCGCTCGTGTCTGATGTCGATGGTGTGAGGCTTCTCGGTGAGACAACTCGCAATAGAGCAACAACAAGCAATACACCGCACGGAGAGTTAGACACGATTCTTGCGTCTGCCACTGATTTCGCAATGGGCTTTATGGTGCACTCTGATCGAACGCCATTTGCTGGTCCGACAAGTTTTGGTCACAACGGTGCCGGCGGTTCATGTGCATTCGCACAACCTTCACGTGAGCTTGGTTTTGCTTACGTGATGAACACAATGATGACCACGATCGAGGGCGACCCCCGCCCAGCAAGACTTATTGCTGCAGCTTCTCGTTGCGCAGACGCCGAATAATTCCGGCTGTTGCAAACAGGTACACCACTGATGCGGCAGCTGCGGCTGCTGCAAAAATGATGATTGCTGGACGCACTCCGATGAACTGAGACGTGAGTCCGGCAAGGATGCTGGTAAAGCCAATCATGGTGTTCACCATTGCCATATCTCCCGCCATAACGCGGCCACGCACATGATCAGGTGATTCCATTTGCAATCCGAGTGTTGACAACGTCCACTGTGCGCCACCACTGAGGTGAGCAAGTGCAATAAACACTGCGGCCATTCCGATGAACGGACTTAATGCTGCTCCCACGTAACACACGGCAAAAATCAGCCCCGCGTATCCGCACACTTTTAGAAGTTTTGCCATATCGCGACCAGCAATTCGTGCACCAAGAATGGGGCCGAGCCCAGAACCAATTCCGCGCACACCAATGAGAAGGCCACGGCCGGAATCGCCGACATTGAAAACATTTGATGCGAGAACTGCAAGTTGGCTGACAATTCCAGCTCCAACAGCAAATGTCATCTTGGAGCACAAGAGAGCAAGAATCACGGGGTCCTTCTTTGCGACGTTGATTGCTTCTTTCATGTCGGCAATAGGACGCACGCGACCTTTGTTCGAGTTTTGTGTGCGCTCGCTTTGCATTGGGCGTTTGACGCCAGCGAAAAGCAAGCCGGCGACAACAAATGAAACGGCGTTCGCAATGAAAGCTGCGTTTCGCCCGAAGATTGCTGCAAAGAGTCCGCCCAACGCTGCACCAACAGCAAGCATGACTCCCCATGTGCTGCCAAAGAGTGCGTTTGTTTTGCGCAAGTCGTCTTCATTATCTACCAAGTTGGGAACTGATGCGCTGGTTGACGGTCCGACAAATGAAGCAAGCGCAGCAATAAGACATTGAGCAAGAAATGTGATCCAAATTCCCGCAACAGAATGAAGAAGTAATAACAATGCAGCGAATGCTTGAAGAATTGAGACAATCATCAAGATTTTGCGACGGTCGAATCGGTCCGCAAACGAACCCGCGATGGGCGACATAAAGAGACCAGGGATGGTCATCGACACGAGGACAAGCGACACAAGGAATCGAGAGTTGGTGACGTCTTCTACCAAGCCTGCGAGTGCAACGAATGCGAACCAGTCACCAAGAAATGACACCACTTGTGCGCCAAATACCATGCGCACATCGCGGTTACGCCGCAGTAAGGAAAACACTAGGAATTATCGAAATGCTGCGAGGCGCTCAAGTGTGCGTCGTGCTTCGTTCATGATGTTTTCGACAACCTGACGTGCCGGAAGGATCTCATGAATTGCACCGACCGCTTGACCAGCAGCCATAAACGCACGATTGGTATCGAGTACCACATCTGGTCCTGAGCCAAGTTGCTGAATTCCTGCTTGCGCTGCAGCGATGGCTTGACCAGGAAAACCTTGAAGTTCTGATGGGTTCTGTTCCCAATGGTTGCTCCACTCGGTTCGTATGACGCGACATGTCTTTCCGGTGTAGCCCTTGCTGACTACGACGTCATCTTCGCGAGATTCAAGGATTTTTTCTTTATAACCCTTGCCTGTGTGTGCCTCGTGCGTGGCAATGAACTTTGTTCCGATCCATACGCCATCTGCACCAAGTGCAAGTGACGCCATTAGGCCGCGACCATCAAAAATTCCACCTGCTGCAACAACGGGAACTTTGCCGTTGACAGCATCGACAACTTGCGGCACAAGTGCCATCGTGGCGACAACACCGGTATGGCCACCAGCTTCTGTTCCTTGTGCGACAACAAAGTCACATCCACTTGCAACAGCTGCCGTTGCATGGCGTACTTTTCCACACATAGAACCAACAAGAATGTTGTGGCTATGTAGCTCATCAACAATTTCGCGTGGCACTCCAAGACCAGCAACGTAGATACTTGCGCCGCCATTGATGATTGCCTGAATGTTGCGCGTGATCGAATCGGGTGCTGCAGTAAGAAGGTCGACACCAAATGGCTTGTCTGTCAATGTGCGAACACGAGCCATTTCAGACGTTAAAAATTCGGTTGACATCGGCGCTGCACCGAAGGTTCCGATGCCACCGGCATCAGAGACCGCTGCAACAAGGTCGCTATAGGAAACACCGCCCATGCCCGCAAGCATGATGGGTAATTCAATGTTGAACATTTCGGTAAGGCGTGTCTTCATGGCTATAACCGTAGTTCTGCTGTCAGGACTGGTACGCACCCGAACGGCTAAGGAACTTGCGATGCCAGCGCCGTGGCGTCAAAACAATGGCTCGTGGCTCATCTTCAAACATCCAGCGGGCAAAGTTGATGCGGGTCCAGTTGTTCGTGTCAACGAGAGCAAGGACCAGGCGGGTAAAAAATGGGCGGGCCAAGACCGAACTAAGCGCCACCGACATGCGGTGGTCAGCTAGCAAGGTTTTGTCGATTGCGCACGAATAGTGAGCTCGAACTTCGCGAGGGGAGTTGCCCGAATTAATTGATTCGGCAGCTGCGATTCCGGTTTCCAACGCTTGACCGATTCCTTCTCCTGTCAACGTGTCAGTGGCACACACCGCATCCCCAACAAAAAGAACACGCCCTGAAGATCGGATGGCTTCATCGATGCGGGCGGGGATTGGCCATGCGGTGTGGCGATCTTCTGGCACGAAGTCTGCTCCGAGTGCTTCACGAATGTGAGGACGAGTTAATAGGTCATGCCACGTGTCGTTCATAAATTTTGTACTGCGTTCGGATGTTCGCAAAATGCCGTATCCAAAGTTTGCTCGATTGCCTGGCAATGGAAATGACCATGCGTAGCCAGGTAGCAAATCTTTTTCAAACCACACATGAAGTTGAGTTGCACCAGTACCCGTGACATTGCTGATGTATTGGCGAAACGCATGCCACTCACCGAGATAGCCGGCGGTAGAAAGTCCCATTGCTTTACGTACTGGCGACCACATGCCGTCAGCAGCAACTACATAGTCAACATCGAACGTTTCGAGACCTTCAACCTCGACAACTATCGACGTGTCTGTTTCTGACAGCGACACAAAAGCATGACCTTCATGAATTGCGATGCCTGCGTCCCGGCAATGCTGAACTAGTGCATGATCGAATTGAGACCGAGGCGCAATGGCAGCAAAGATGCCACCAACATCTGGCAGTGCTAGTTCAATTGTTCGACCAGTTGGTGAGTGCACAACAACATCAGAGGTGACTTGCCAATCAGGAACGCGCGATGGGTCAAAGCCAAGCTGGTCAAGGATGCGAAGGGCATTGGTGGTGAGGCCATCGCCACAACATTTGTCGCGGGGGAATGTGGCCTTGTCCACCACGGTCACGTCGTGGCCAAGACTGTGAAGGGTGGCGGCACAGGCAGTTCCTGAGGGACCCGCTCCGATAATAAGGACCTTGCTTGCCACGATTCAGAGGCTAGAGGGCAGTCGGGCTATGTGGGTAGTGACATGAGTTCGTACTATTGAGAGGTGGCATCCGTCGGGTGCCCAATGAATCATGGAGGCCATCGTGGCAAAGTTGTGTGAAGGACGCGTCGCAGTCGTTACAGGAGCAGGTCGTGGCATTGGCCGCGAGCATGCGCTCAGTCTGGCAAGTCAAGGCGCAAAGGTCGTTGTTAACGACCTCGGCGGAAATGTTGATGGAAGCGGTGGCGACCTTAGCCCTGCAGATCAAGTTGTTGCAGAGATCAAGGCAATGGGTGGCGAAGCTGTTTCTAACGGCGATGACATTTCGTCATGGGAAGGCTCACAGCGCCTCATCAATACAGCAGTTGAATCATTCGGCGACTTGAACATCGTTGTGAACAACGCAGGTATCTTGCGCGACCGCATGCTCACAAACATGACTGAAGAAGAGTGGGATGCAGTTATCAAGGTTCACCTCAAGGGAACCTTCGGTCCATCACGTTGGGCAGCTGCATACTGGCGCGAGCAGGCAAAAGCCGGCAAGCCAACATCAGGTCGCATCATCAACACCACATCGGTGTCTGGTATCTACGGAAACCTCGGACAAACGAACTACGGCGCAGCAAAAGCTGGTATCGCTTCTTTCACCATCATCGCTGCACTCGAGCTTGCACGCTTCAACGTCACTGTGAACGCAGTGGCACCAGTTGCGCTCACTCGTATGACAGAGGGTCTTGGCAATGCACCAGAGACTGACGAAGAGCGCGAAATGCGTTCACCACGTTGGATCGCCCCAATCGTTACCTGGCTTGCTTCTGATGAAGCTGCTGGCGTTACTGGTCGCATCTTCGAAGCAAGTGGTCAAACACTCGCTATCGCTGAAGGTTGGCATCGTGGCCCAAGTCATGCTCCAGTAGAAGACCCAACCACTCTCGGACCTATCGTTGCTGAGTTGTTGAAGAATGCTCGCCCTAACGCGGGCATGAACGGCCAAGACGGCACATGGCCTCAGAGCCCTCGATAAAGCAATAAGAAGGACACACAATGGCACTTAACCCAGAAGCAGTCGGATCAGTCGGCGAGCCGTACAAAATATCATGGACATCAAAGGACTCATTGCTCTATGCAGTGAGCCTCAATGTCAGTTCAGACCAATTGGCATACGTCACTGAAAACTCAACCGGAGTTGTTCAAAAAGCACTTCCAACAATGCCTGTTGTATTGGGATCTGGTCAGGCAACTGCAGCATCAAACCCAATGCGCAATGTTGGTGAATTCAACTTCGCCAATCTTGTGCACGCATCGCAATCAATTACTTTGCATCAGCCACTTCCTGTTGAAGGAACCGCAACGGTACAAAGCAAGCTTGTTGCAATGTATGACAAAGTGAAAGCTGCAGTCATCGTGACTGAGGCCGAAGCAACTGATGCTGATGGTAAACCGTTGTACTCAACTCGTTCATCTGTGTTCATTCGTGATGCAGGCGGCTTTGGTGGAGAACGTGGACCAAGCGGTGCACAAAATGAACCACCAGCAAAAGCTCCTGACCATGAGATCACATTTCAGACGTCGCTTGACCAAGCGTTGTTGTATCGCTTGAACGGTGACCGCAACCCATTGCACTCAGATCCGAACCACCCTGCTGTTGCAGCAGGCGTATTCCCGAAGCCCATCTTGCATGGACTGTGCACATACGGATTCACTGGTCGCGGCTTGTTGAATGCACTATGTGGTGGCGATGCAAATCGCTTCAAGCACATTGAAGGCAGATTCGCATCTCCAGTATTTCCTGGCGAAGCACTCACCATCAAGATGTGGGAAACAAGCAAAGGCGAAGCCGTGTTCACAACGTCTGTTGGCGACCGGGTCGTTATCGACCAAGGGCTTGTGCGCTTCAGCTAATTACCTAGATAATTCGGATTGGGCCGCCCTTTGGGGCGGCCTTTTCAATACCCAGCAAGGGTTTGCCATTCCTGATAAATATGACTGATTTAGTCGGGAATCACGCTAGATTGGTTGAATGCCAACGACCACATGGACCAAAACGTCCGTCGCTCTTCACGCAGACGAGATAGCTGCTGCTGCACGCGACCTTGAGCATGCCACGCCCGTTGAAATTGTGCGCTGGGCTGCGGACCAGGTGGGAAGCGACATCACCGTGACATGCAGTTTTGAAGATGTGGTACTTGCACACGTAGCAGCAACAGCGGTTCCCGGAATTGAAATTGTGATGATCGATACGCAGTATTTGTTTGCAGAAACACAATGGCTTGCTGAAGAGTTCCGCAAAAAATTTGATGCCAATCTTCGTATTGTTCACCCGCTTCACGTGACGCCTGACAATCTGTGGCAACGCGACACCGAAGCATGCTGCAATGTCCGTAAAGTACAACCGCTTAATGCAGTGTTGTCAGAAAAGACTGGTTGGGTGACAGGTGTTCGTCGCATCGATGGCCCCACTCGCGCTGAAACTCCAGTTGTGTCTCTTGACGCTGGGCGCAATGTTCTGAAGATCAACCCATTGGCGCTATACAGCGATGAAGAAATGGAGACCTACGAGTTTCTCCATGAACTTCCGCGTAATCCCTTGAAAGATCGGGGCTACCCGAGCATTGGTTGTTGGCCATGTACAAAACCTGTTGCCGAGGGTGAAGACAAGCGTGCTGGCCGCTGGGCTGGGCAAGCAAAAACCGAGTGCGGATTGCACATCTAGAAATCGAAGAACAATTAGGAGACGCGCATGAGTGCAGTGACATCACAGAACGAATTAGAAATATTGGCAAGCAGGTCACATCTTGATCGTCTTGAGTCAGAAGCAATCACCATCATCAGAGAAGTGGTGTCTGGCTGCGAGTCACCGGTACTTCTGTTCTCTGGTGGAAAAGACTCGGCTGTGTTGTTATGGCTTGCCATTAAGGCATTTGCGCCAGCACGCTTGCCGTTTCCAGTCATGCAAGTTGATACAGGTCATAACTTTCCTGAAGTTATCGAGTACAGAGACGAATTTGTCCGCACGTATGGCCTCGAACTAGTAGTGGCATCAGTGCAGGAAAGCATTGACAGGGGAGACATTCCAGATCCGGGTCCGACCGGTAGCCGTAATCGTCAGCAAGCAGTCACTCTGCTCACAGCAATTCGCACCCATAAATTCGATGCCGCTTTTGGTGGCGGACGCCGCGATGAAGATAAGGCCCGCGCCAAGGAGCGCATCTTGAGCTTCCGTGACAAAAAGGGCGGCTGGGAACCACGCATGCAGCGCCCAGAGCCATGGAATATCTTGAACCCACGCATTGTGAAGGGTGAGCACCTTCGTGCATTCCCCATTTCCAACTGGACAGAGCTTGATATCTGGGAATACATCGCTCGCGAAGAGATTCCATTGCCCACCATCTATTTCTCCCACGAACGCACTGTCATCGAGCGCGATGGCATGTTGTTGTCTGTTGGCGGTCCGGTTGTTCCCGAAGATGGCGAAGTTCCCCGCAAAGAAATCGTGCGGTATCGCACGGTGGGAGACATGAGCTGCACAGGCGCAGTTCGTTCGACTGCCACAACGTATGAAGATGTACTTGCAGAAGTCTCGACGGCCCGCATCACTGAACGTGGAGCAACCAGAGCTGATGACAACTTCAGTGAATCAGCAATGGAAGACCGCAAGCGCGAGGGGTACTTCTAATGGGTGCTGTTTCTACTGCATCAAATACTCAGGTTCGTATCGCCACTATTGGTTCAGTAGACGATGGTAAGAGCACGCTGATTGGCCGACTACTGCATGACTCAAAAGGCATTTTTGAAGATCAGCTCAGTGCGGTTACTAAAGCCAGCCGCCGCTACGGCGACGGCACATTCAACCTGGCTCTACTAACTGACGGTCTGCGTGCAGAGCGTGAACAAGGCATCACAATTGATGTTGCATACCGTTACTTTGCAACTCCGAAGCGCAGTTTCGTTTTGGCAGACACGCCGGGTCATGCTCAGTTCACTCGCAACATGGTGACTGGTGCATCTGTTAGCGATATTGCAATCGTTCTCGTTGACGCTCGTCATGGTGTTGTGGAACAAACTCGTCGCCATGTATCTATTGCGGCGTTACTTGGTGTCTCACACTTGGTTCTTGCTGTGAACAAGATGGACTTGGTCAATTGGGACGAAACAATCTTTGACACTGTTGTCACCGATGTCGCAGCAATTGTTTCTACTCTCGGATCTTCGGTTCCCATTCATCCCATCCCCATCTGCGCAACAGATGGTGAAAATGTGGTTGACGCTGGTGACAAGACGCCGTGGTACGAAGGCCCGTCAGTTCTTGAACTATTGGAAACTCTCGACATCACTCCGGTAGCAACCATTGATGCCCGCCTCGCTGTGCAGTGGACATTGCGCGAACACGGCGGTAGTGATTACCGCGGCTATGCGGGACGACTTGAAGGCGGCGCAATCCGTGTCGGAGACTCCGTCACTGTTCATCCGCAGGGATACACAAGTACCGTCGCAGGGCTGACACGTGCTGGTTCACCAACAGACATTGCGGTTCCTGGGGATGCAATTGCTATTGAACTCACGGACGACCTTGATGTCGGCAAAGGCAACGTGATTGTGGTCAGTGGCGCTCACCAGCCTGTTGATGCCACAGGACTTATTGCAGATGTGTGCTGGTTTACAGACGCAGAACTATCTGTTGGTGATGCGATTATTGTTCGTCATGCATCTGGTGAAGTATCAGCTCGTGTAGCTGCCATTACTCATCGACTCGATCTAGAGACACTTGAAAACACTCCGACTGATCGTCTCGTCTTGAATGACATTGGACGGGTAGAACTAGCTCTTGCATCGCCATTGGTCGTGGATGAATACGCAGTGAACAGGGCTGGTGGCAGTGCTATCGCCATTGATCCTGTTAGCAATGCCACCATTGGCGCTCTCATGATTCGGTCCGGCTACTAGCTTCAGATTTGTTATGGTGACGTTTTATGAATGAATCTTCACCACTTACAGATTCCAATGAAATCACAACTGAGTCTCAGCATCGGGTGAGGCGAACTTTTGCCACCATCCTCGGTGGTCTTGGAATAGTTTTTCTCGGACTGGGACTCATTTCTCTGGTGCTGATGAGCTTCGTGTCATCTCCCACTGCTGCAAAGTCCACAATCAAGAGTGCGTTGAATCAACCAGATGTTCGTGATGTGATTGCAGACAAACTGATTGAGAAGTTGCAAGACAGCGCTGATAACGACACCGAGAAATTGGTGTTTTCCGTAGCGCGTCCGCTTATTGTCTCGGCAGTCAAAGAAAAACTTGCGGATCCGGACCTTATTAATTTCGCAGGGGAAGTTGCTGCCACTGTCTATGCGGTTTATATCGAAAATGCACCAGCGGCATCTGTCGACATCTCGAAATTTAGCGATGCGACCATTGCGGCAATTCGTGCCGCTGACCCGTCCATTCCAACAGATCAGAATCCCACAATGGATCCTCTGAAAGTGGAGCGCAAACCGGGAGACACTGATATCAAATCCATCAGAGACATGGCACAGCGTGGCTCATGGTTGTTTGTCATCATCGGATTGTTACTGCAAGTCGCTGCTTGGTTTCTCAGTGTTGCAACTCAATTGCAACGCACGTTGCGCTTAGGAATTCGTCTATTTGCAGGCGGAGCCATCTTCCTCGGCATTGTTCTAATTGCGCGTGGTCGTATCCCTCAGTCATCAACCGATAACAAAGCAGCACTCACAGCTGCTGCACAGTTCATTACAGACCCGATGGTGACGCGATTTATCGTGTTGACAGTGCTCGGTGCAGTTGTTGGCATCACCGGTTTTGTCATGAATCGTAAAGCGACACCAACAGTTTCCTAAACCGCAGGTCTCAAATTCACTTCAGCTGTGAAAGGAAACCCTCAAGAGCGATGTTTGTCTCTCGTGGTGCCTCTTGTTGAACCCAATGCCCAACATTTGGAATAATCACAGAGCCGCGGACATCTGCGCCGCCGCTGAGTGGGTTTTCGTACAAGTCCATGCCTGGCACAAAGGATCGCACTGCATCTTTTTCGCCACCGATGAAAAATGATGGTTGTGTAATTAGTGATCCAACATGTTCGGCCATTTCCATAGCGTCGATACGTTGTGCTCTGTATCGGTTGAATGGCCCGCGGAATCCAGATGCAGTAAATGCATCAATGAATACTTGTAGGTCAGCTTCGGTGAGCCAACGAGGGAAAACTTCTGGGTCTACCATGCCGTCGAAAAATTTGGCATCGACAGGCTTGTTTTCCAAGAAGTGGTTTAGTGGTGCATCACCCGAGATTGAGAAGTATGTCTTGCGCAAACTGGCAGCTACATCGGCCTCAAATTCTGCCTCTGCAACACCTTCTGCCTGAAAATACAACTGATAGAAAAATTGTTCTTGATAGAGCATTTCTGCGATGTCTAAGAATGAAGTTTCCGAGATTCCCGTAAAGGGAACACTCAGGCCAGCAACTGCACGAATGTGCTCGGGGTGAAGAATTGATGTGTTCCACACAATGGGAGCGCCCCAGTCATGACCAAACAATATTGCTTGACCATGGGAATTTTTTGCACGAGATGGAGAGTCATCGAGCGCATCGATTACTGCCACTACGTCCGACGCAAGATTTCGCAAAGTGTAAGCAGCGATGTCGTGAGGTTGTGAACTTCTGCCGTATCCGCGCACGTCAATTGCTGCAACTTTGTATCCGCGTTCAGAAAAGTAGGAGAGTTGATGGCGCCATGAGTACCAGAGTTCTGGCCAACCGTGAACGCACACGATGAGGGGGCCCGAGCCTTTGACTGCCACCCGAATAGTGACGTCTTTGTTTTGGACATTGACAAAGGAATGCATATCTGCGGACAGTACTACAGGATTCGGATGGTCGAATCGAAGTAATTACCACGCATGAGAGTTAGCTGAACAAAGTCCAGTCGTCTCGCTCGGGGGCTTTAGTTGTTCGGAACAATTGTTTCACGAAGGTGAACTGGGTCGATTTTCTTTTTGCCCCGTACACGTAGATTCAATACTTCAACAAAGACTGAGAAAGCCATTGAAGCGTAAATGTAACCTTTAGGGATTTTTTGTCCGAATCCTTCAGCGATAAGTGTGGTTCCAATGAGTAAAAGGAATGCCAACGCAAGCATCTTGACGGATGGATGAGCATTGACGAAGGTATAGATAGATTTTGAAGCAAGCAACATAACCCCGACAGCGGCGACAATGGCAATGACCATTACAGGAACATAGGTAGTCATGCCGACTGCTGTAATCACCGAGTCAATGGAAAAGACGATGTCAAGAATGAGAATTTGGCCGATTACCGCAGCAATAGTTGGAGCAACTTTTGCTGATCCTAGACCTTCGTCTCCTTCGAGTTTGTGATGGATTTCTTTTGTCGCTTTGTAAATAAGGAATAACCCGCCAGCAAGTAGCACAAGTTCTTTGCCGCTAAATCCAACTGAGCCAACAGAGAAGAGTTCTTTCTTTAATGAGATGACCCAGCCAACAGCCAATAACAACAGCACACGCACTCCGCCTGCGGCGAGAAGACCAATTTTGCGCGCCTTGTCTTGCTGTTCAGGTGGAAGCTTTGATGCGAGAATTGAGATGAAGACAACATTGTCGACTCCAAGAACTATTTCGAGAGTGAGGAGGGCCGCTAGAGCGCTCCATGCTGTGGGGTCAGATATCCATTCCATTGGACAAAATTAGCAAAGACGACAATCAGAGCTGGTTTCTATTGGTTGAAAAGTGTCCATTTGTCGGACTGTTTGCCACGCAGCTCGTCGTAATCAACTTCGACGCACATAATGCCACGTGATTCTGCAAGTGTGCGCGCCTGAGGCTTGATGCTTTGGGCCACAAACATGCCCCGAAGAGTGCCGAGCGACGGGTCGTTGGCCAAGTCAACGAGGTAGCGGGAGAGTTGTTCAACGCCGTCAATTTCTCCACGTCGCTTTACTTCGATAACAACAGTGTTGCCGGCTGAGTCTTTGCACAAGATGTCGACTGGTCCGAGCGTTGTGTAATGTTCGCGGCGAATCAGGGTGAGTCCTGGCTCCATTGCGTCAGGAGATGCGGCAAGTAGTTCTTGCAATTGTTTTTCAACGCCGTCTTTTTCAAGACCTGGGTCTTCACCGAGTTCGTGGGCGGAGTCATGAAAGATTTCGTGAAAAGTGATTGTCATTGCTTCGCCCTTTGGGTTGCGCACAATCCAATGATCAGAATTGTCTTCGATCACATTCGGCGCGGTCATCCAGTTGAGCGGTTTGTATGCACCACCATCGGAATGAATGGCCACACAGCCATCAGCTTTGACCATGACGAGCCTCAGAGCCTCTGGCAAGCGGGTCTCTAGACGGCCTGCGTATTCCACAGTGCAGCGCGCAACGATGAGTCTCACAACAACAGTATTGCCGACAGGGCTAGTTGGTGATGTGGTCGCGCATACGCTTTTGAATGAGATTGCGACGTTCTTGCAGTTGGAGATAGGTCATTGACTCTGTTGATTCATCAACACCAAGACCGGCCTTGAGGCTGCCCATATCAATTTCAACTGTGTTCATATCGACACCCAGTTCTTCTGACAAACGAGCACCATGACGTTGCATGAATGTCATTGAGATGTTGGTAAGTTCGCCAATAATGTCGAGGTTTGGGGCAAGGCGGGCGATGGCTCCGTCGAGGAACACCATGTTCTTGATGTACAACATGAGTTCTTTTGGCAGTTTGGCACCGTATGCAAGAAGAGCCTTCACGATGCGCTGCACTTCAGCCACAAGCTCTTCGCCATCAAGTGATGTGGGGTCGATAG
>CAMDBY010000001.1 GCA_945889575.1 Bifidobacterium breve | reverse complement strand
TCGAACGGTGCGCACAGGCTCAACTTGCAGCTATGGCAGCAGGCACCCCGAAGCACATCCCTCATGATTCAGCTGTGTACACGCGCGAAAACGCAGGGAACGCAATGACAGGTTGGGCACACTTCCAACCACTCTGGCAAGAGATTTGCCACACAGATCCTGAACTTTTCGATTAACTAGCGACAGTCTTTCGTGACCTCATATGAGAGGTTGCGCGCTGATCGTATTTTCAACGCTGCACCGCCTGAACTTTTCTTCATACTGTCTGCGGTTGCCCAATACACCGGCGCAATTATCGCGGTTCATTTATTTGACGACATTTCCCCTGCCACTGTTGCGTGGCTACGCGTCCTGAGCGCATCGCTGATTTTACTTGCGTTTTCATTTCGACAATCACCCCGACGTTGGAGCCGTCGCGAACTGTATTGGGTGGCAGCGTTCGGTGCATCAACTGCGTTAATGAACTTGTTCTTTTACTTAGCACTTGACCGTCTTCCACTGGGTAAAGGTGTCACCATTGAGTTCATCGGACCAATAACCGTCGCTGCGCTTCGCACGCGTTCGGTGCGCAATACAGTTGCATTGTTGTCGGCCGCAGTCGGTGTCATTGTCTTAGGTGGTGTTGAACTAGGCAACGAACCATTAGGACTCGTCTTCATCTTGGCTGCTTCAGTCATGTGGGCCGGCTACATCGTGATGGGTTCGCGCGTCGCACTCGCGGACAGAGGAGTGTCGGGCCTCGCGCTCGGTTTGCTTTTCGGAGGCATAGTTATCACTCCATTTGCTGCAGGTGACGCGGGTGCAGCATTTTCAAGCGGCAAAATATTGATCGGATGCATTCTCGTTGGATTGCTGTCAAACGCCATTGGGTACGGAATTGATCAAGCCACTCTTCGTCGCATTCCAATTCGACGTTTTTCTGTCATGTTGGCGTTGCTTCCCGTCTGCGCCACGATTTTTGGATTTGTATTTCTGAATCAATCCCCCAGCATGCTTGACCTTCTCGGAATGGCATTAGTTTTAACGGGCGTTGCAGTACAAGAGCGAGACGAGACAGACCGCCACCATGAGGTGGTCGAGACCACCTAGCGTGGTATCTCATGGCAACTCCGACAAGACCACATCGCCGTGTCGGCATATTGCTGATGTTTGTATCGCTACTTACATCGCTTATCTCATCCGTGCCAAGTACCGCTGTTCGTGCTGACTCCCTTCTTTCACTACCTGCACTCGGTGTCATAATTCGCGGCCATGGCAACGGACATGGCCGCGGTCTCAGCCAATACGGTGCTCTCGGCTGGGCAACGAAACTCGGATCATCGTGGCAGGACATTTTGAATTTCTATTACGGCGGAAGCGGTCGAACTGTTGCAACACTCACTGAAGCGGATGCAGCTGTGACACCAGGCGGCATCATGAGCGTTCGTCTGCAAACTCTTGATGCAAGACCTACAGCCGTCATCTCTGACAACATCACTGCATCATGGGCAGGTGCTGCTGGCGCATACGGCGGGCTTGTTGCTCGCATGGTGTCGAACAATGTGTATGACATTTATGGAACCGCAACTGCCACGTGTGCGGCCGATACCGATAATCCAACAGGGTTCACACTGATTGGCGACAACGTTGCTGGTCCTATCGATTTTGTGTCAGCTCAAGGTTCAGTTTTGACCGCCATTGCACCAACAGACCTGCTCGGTGCATGTGAGCCACCGTCCACTACCTACAAGACTGGCCGCATTCGTTATTACCGCGGGAGCATTCGAGCAACAATCGACATTTTGGGTAATCGCCGAACCGTCAACCTTCTCAACGCCGAGTCATACTTACGAGGTGTAGTGCCACGTGAGTCTCCTGCCGGATGGGGTGACATAGCTGGCGGACTTGGCATGAATGCCTTACGCGCGCAGTCAGTTGCGGCCCGAAGTTATTCACTATCTGAGGCTCGGTACACATATGCCAAAACATGTGATACCGAAGATTGTCAAGTGTACGGCGGAGCCGGATTGCGAACAGTTGGTTCTAAAACCGCAAGCGTAATTGAAGACAAACGTACCGATCTAGCCATTGCTGATACCACCGGATATGTCATCAAGGATTCGCGAAACACAATTATGCGCACCGAATTCACATCCTCAAATGGCGGACGAACAGCAGGTGGACAGTTTCCCGCACAGTTCGATAATGGCGATGTAGCAGCCGATGCAGCATTGCAATCGTGGTCTCGACTTTTGTCTGCTGCTGATTTACAAAAAGCATTTCCCGCTATCGGTGTTTTCACCTCAATGACTACATCACATGACGGACTTGGTGGAGACTGGAACGGTTACACCACTTCAGTAGTCATCACAGGGACAGCTGGCTCGGTCACTCGTACTGGATGGCAGTTCCGAACTGACTTCGACTTGAATTCGCCGTGGTATGCGGCGTTTCCCGTTACCGCCGCTGATCCGGCATCTCCTCCTGTCGGCTCAATATTGTTTGTCGGCGACTCTGTTGGCGAAAGCATTGCAACTGAATTCGCCGCAATTGTCACTCCGGCGTATCCAGTAATGAATTACCAATCGTGTGCTGGGCGGGGCATGGCCGGCGCTGGCTGTCTCTTCACTGTCGCTGCACCGCAAATCAAGTCCGACGGGGTTGGTGTTGTCAACACACTTGATGCACCCGCCGTAGCGATAGTTGAATTGGGATACAACGATGATCCGGCAGCATTTGACGGTGAAG
Source organism: Bifidobacterium breve (assembly GCA_945889575.1). Taxonomy (GTDB): domain Bacteria; phylum Actinomycetota; class Acidimicrobiia; order Acidimicrobiales; family Ilumatobacteraceae; genus UBA2093. The sequence goes on along the minus strand of CAMDBY010000001.1, from coordinate 36,493 downwards.
TACAGCAGATGTTGGCGGCACTCATTTCCAAGGCAGTGCAACGTGTGATTTTCATAAACATGTCCACTCGCTCCACAACTCGAAATTATGCGAAGTCAAATGCTGTTTTGGCTGCAGCCGCGGAAAAGAACCCCGGAATTACCATCTTGGATTGGAATGCAGCTTCATCGGCAGCAAATCAATGGAGATGGTTCGATAACAAATCGTTATGTTGTTTCGTTCATTTGTCGACAACAGGACAAGCAGAGTTTGCATTGTTCTTGCGTCAACAGCTTGATGCATTGCGCCCTACAGGCACCCTGCCCACAACAGCTGCTGTTGCACCGCTGATGCTGGGTCTCCCTCTTGCGAAAAAGAATGCCGGCGCCATGGTCAAGGTGGTTCAAAAGAAACTGAATCTCGCACTGAATCTTGCAGGCACATCCCGACTCGCAACAGATGGCGCCTTTGGCTCTGGCACCGAACGTGCAGTCAGGGCTTTTCAAACTGCCTCTGTTCTACCAGTTTCGGGCATCGTAGACAGAGCCACATGGGATGCGTTAGGGCTTGCAGGACGTATCGATCTTGCAGTTCTTACAGTCGGATCACGTCACCCTGCTGTTTCATCATTGCAACAAGCACTTGCAAAAGTATTGAAAAAGAAGATCACAACCACTGGAATATTTACTACTGCACTCGCAAACGACGTGAAGCTATTTCAAAAACGAGTCAATTTGCCGGTCAGTGGACGAGTTGGGCCAAGCACGTGGAAAGTGTTGACCGCAGCAGCAGCGCTTACTAGCCCTTAAAGCGAGCGTTCCACGATGCATCACTCACCATAGTGATGTATTCGTCGCGATATTCACGCTTCAAACGTTTATAGGTGCGTGCAATACGCAATGTATAACGGAACACGTCGCGTTGGATTGCCATAAATCGTTTGAAGTCACGCTCGCAGACAAAACCTTCATCAAAACGAGGATGGCGATACAGAATCTTGCTGTGCCGAATGGCAAGACCGACAGCTCGAACATCAATCTGTGCAACACCAACTTCGCTAGAGCGTAAAAACTTCGGAACCCACTGACCAGCGCCAAGAAACGGAGACAGCAAGAACCCTCCAAGGCGAACGATCTTTGGTCGTGGCGCTGTGAAACCAAGACTGAGAAGTTCTGGGGTCAATGGCATTGCCTTTTCTTCGGTGACGTGCCGCACCTCTTCATGTTTTGCCGAATGATCAATTTTCATCCATTCATCTGGTCCGGCAAGGAAATCTTTCATTCCATGAATCATGTATTCAGCACTTGAATAGCGGTGCGAATATGCATTGCGGAAACCAAAGCCCAAGAAGCGCCACGCAAGGTGATGCCACTTATGGTTATCAAACACCAAGGTGTCAATCAGTGCAAAGTTACGGACCTCGTAATACAACGACATTGGATTGTTCTTGAGCGCAAAGTCTGCATGCCATACAGCAATGCCATTTAACGTGACTGTGTGCCGACCTGTATGCATAAGACCAAAAGCCACATCATCACCACGCACGAAGACGGGAAGCGGATTTTGAGGAGCTACGTGCATGGGGAATGCAGTAAACCACCACGCGGAATAATCAATTTCTGGTTCGAGATGATCGTGCACTACTTCGTAACGGCTCCGAAGGTCTACGCCTCGACCAAGAGCGCGCAACGGATACACGGAACGGAATTCATATGCAGACCCAGCTTCGAATTGCATCCATGGCAATTCCTCACTCATCATCGCGCCATGAATACACAAGTCCGGATCTTTGGCATAGGAGAAGAGCGAAAGAGTACGAACGATTGATTCGGGCTCAATCGAAATGTCGTCGTCCATAAAGACAACGTGCGTGCTCCACCCTTCATCACGAAAAGAAATAAGCCCCCGAGCAAACCCACCGGCACCACCCAAGTTCGGGTTTGGCAATACACGCACGGGTGCCCCTGTGGGCAGTTGTGGTTCAAGATTGCGGGCGTTATCTACAACCAGAACGTGCAGATGCCCATGCACGGACGGTTCTGATGATTCGAGTGCAACCAGACGTTCAATTGTCTTGAGAACATACTCTTGGCGATTAAAGGTGGTAATCGAAACGCCAAGGCGAACTTCACGTTCTGGAGCTTGCGAGGTTGACCACGATCCAGACCGCACAACGACACCATCATCAAGTGCAGTGACCGCAACGTATAACGACTCCGCGGCCAATGATCGAATATTGTCGCACTGCAACGTTGCGCATTCATCAGACGACGCAATCACTGTCTCTGATGAGTTTGCATAGGCAATGAGTTCAACTAAACAATGGCCCGATACATCCATCGAGACAGCAATGTCTGAGATGTTCGTGAGGCGACTCCATCGACCAGATGCAAAAGCACCAAACGCAGTATCAAAGGTTGCGCGTCCGCCTTTTGACAGAGTTAGTCCTGCCTCAGAAATAACGCCATGTTGGTGCCGCACATACAAATTGGGCTCGGAGAACCCCGACGCCGGAATCTGAATTCGGGCAAGGAGGTGGGTATTCACCCGACCAGTTTCACAGAGGATTGACCACGAACGGTGGCATTGGGCGATTTTCCCGCCGATTTGAGAGGTAAAGATTTGCCACCTCTAGGGCTTCCTTGATGGTGACATCCATGTCGAGATACCGGTAGGTGCCGAGGCGTCCGACAAATGTCACACCAGCTGCCTGATTCGCCGCTTCGATGTATTGCATCAACTGCTCTTTTTCCTTCACTTGGCGAATGGGGTAATACGCAATGTCCCCATCTTCTGCCAGGCGACTGTATTCGGTATAAATGGTGCTGCCCTCGTGGGTTTCCCAAGGTGCGAAATGTTTGTGTTCAGTAATACGTGTGTAGGGCACGTCAACGTCGCAATAGTTCATAACAGGACAACCCTGCACGTCACCGACTTCTTCAGTCTCAACAAAATCAAGCGTGCGGTATCCGAGTTTTCCAAACTTGCTAGAAAAAAATCCATCAATGGGGCCAGACCAAAATACGTGTTCAGCATCAGCGAGTTCTTGTGGCGCAACTGTGCGACCAAGAGTGACTTCAATAAGTGGGTGATCAAGAATTGCTTCCACGATTGGCGTGTAACCATCACGAGGAATCGCTTGGTACGGGTGATTGAAATAGCTGTCCTCGTAGGAAAATCTCACTGGTAACCGAGCCAAAATTGATGCCGGTAATTCCGTTGGAGAAACTCCCCACTGCTTTTGGGTGTATCCCTTAAAGAAGGCTTCATACAGATCTCTGCCCACGAATTTCAAGGCCTGATCTTCAAAACTGACAGGTGTTCCAATACTGGAATCGGCACGTTCGGTGATGAACTGTTCAGCTTCAGCAGGCGACATAGTGGTATTAAAGAATTGGTTAATGGTGTGCAGGTTCACCGGCAGTGAATACACGTGCCCGCCAGACGTTGCCTTCACGCGGTGGTTGTACGGCACCATGTCGCCGTACTTGTTGATGTAATCCCACACATGTTTGTCACCTGTATGAAAAATATGGGGCCCATACACATGCACCATGACGCCATTGTCGCGACGTTCGGTGTGAGCGTTTCCGGCAACATGTGAGCGCCCGTCGACAACCCATGTAGCGATGCCTGCCTCTGCTAATTCACGTGCAATAACAGCACCGGAAAATCCGGCACCGACACTAACGATGCGTGCTGTCATTTAGTAAACGCTAGTGGCTGAGCCATGGGGCGCAGAGACCATCAAGGTCGCGCACTTCAATACGATCGCGATTTTCCCATACAACTTGATTTTGTGGGTCAGCACGAAGCTTGAAAACATGGAATGACATCTCGGTGGTGTCAATAGTAAGTATGCGCCCAATTAAAGACTCGCCAAGATCAAGGAGAACCTTGATGGTTTCAAGCGCCTGAATGGAACCAATGATTCCTGGCAACACGCCAAGAACACCAGCTTCTGCACATGAGGGTGCGAATTCTGCTGGTGGCGGTTCGGGAACCATGTCGCGATAGGTGGGCCCACGCAATGGGTGGAACACCGAGACCATTCCTTCAAAGCGAAAGATGCTTCCGTGAACAACAGGAATTCCAAGTTTCACGCTGGCATCATTCAACAAATAACGACTAGGGAAATTGTCTGCACCGTCGACCACGATGTCGTATTCGCTCATGATTTCCATGATGTTTTCTGCAGACAAACGCACGTCATAGGTCTTGACAGTGACATCTGGGTTCAATTTTTCAAGTGTCTGACGTGCTGAATCAACCTTGCGTTGACCAATGCGATCCATGTTGTGCAAAATCTGACGTTGCAAGTTCGATGCATCAACATCGTCCATATCAACAATGCCGAGCGTGCCAATTCCTGCTGCGGCCAAATACAACGCGGCGGGTGACCCAAGACCACCAGCGCCAAGCATTAGTACTTTTGCACCCAATAACTTTGCCTGACCTTCGATGCCCACTTCAGGCAATAACAAATGGCGTTGATAGCGATTGCGTTGGTCAGCAGTCAACGTGACTGGCTGACGCCATGTACGACCTTCGTCTTTCCATTTGCCAAAACCGCCGGCCATCGACAACACATCGCTGTACCCAAGTTCTTGCAACGTGCGAGCAGCAAAAGCGCTACGCACTCCCCCTGCGCAATACACAACAATTGTCTGATCACGATCAAGAGCGCGCGCTTCGATTTGGGCTTCAAGATGTCCGCGAGGAATGTGAACTGCATCTGCAAGTGCACCTTCGTCGTATTCATCTGGTTCACGAACGTCAAGGACAAACACATTGCCAGCTTCAATACGTGCCTCGGCTGTTGCTGTATCTATTTCGACTATTTGGGATTTGGCGTTAGCCAAGAGGTCACGAAAGGTTGCCATGACCCAAAACCCTACCGACTAAGTCAGGAATCCAGCACCGGCGACCAGAGCCTGCAAAATGGGGCTAATACTGCCGCGCAAGAGCATGTGCGCATAGCCGTCCATCTGGGTGGTATCACCGTTCACAATGACCACCTTGGCGCCGCTTGCCTTTGCGCGCGGAACCACTTGGTTCGCCGGACCAACGGCCAAGGTTGAACCCACCGCGAGCAGCACATCGCACCGTCCTGCTTCATCAAATGCCCTGTCAATTACCTCAGGCACAAGAGCTTGTTCAAACAAAATTGCGTCGCTCTTTACTACCCCACCACATAGTTCGCAATGCGGGTCTTCTTCGCCGGCAATCACGCGATCGATGAAATACTTCATAGGTCTGCGGTCATTGCATTCCCAGCACCGTGCGAATTTTATTGTGCCGTGCACTTCCACAACATTGAGCGGCTCAATTCCCGAGTCCTGATGCAATCCGTCAACGTTCTGGGTAATGACCGCTGAGAGTTTCCCAGCGTGTTGCATGTGAACGAGTGCGCGGTGACCATCGTTTGGTTTAGCAGTTCCGTTGAAGTTCCGCACACGGCCCTCCCACGCAACCTTGCGCACTTCAGGATCATTGAGGTAGTAACTCAACGTAGAAGTCTTTTCGGCCAATGGATTGCGCACCCACAGGCCGTTCGGACCACGAAAATCAGGGATTCCTGAATCAGTAGAGATACCAGCTCCGGTAAACACCACTATTCGTTCCGCTTCTTTCAACCATTGCGAAACCTGCTCACGGTCCGCCGCAGAAATTTGTTCGCCATTCACTGTCCTTATTCTGCCTGATGCGCACACATAGACAAGTACCAACACAAATTCGAGGAACTATGAAACCATCCACATTGAACACAAACGGCCAACTCGAGGTTCGCCCGTGGCCTGACCCCATCATCGAGGCAAACGGCTTTGCAATTGGCGATCCGTACATTGAGATGTTCTGGCTTCCCGTCCTCGGACCAACAGCGACCTGGCTATTACGTCGTCTCGCGACAGGTCTTGAACATGAACCCCAGGGCTACTCCATTGATATGAACGAGTTAGCTCGCTGCATCGGGGTTGCTTGCACGGAAGGTCGCCACAACCCATTTACTCGGGCCATGCAACGGTGCATCATGTTTGGGGTCAGTCACCAAGTTCCTTCGGCACTCAATAATGCAATCGCCGTTCGCGTCGTCTTGCCCCCAATTTCACAACGACACCTCATTCGACTACCGGAACAACTCCAGAACCTTCATCACAACTGGTCTGCCATCACCGCATAGAGTGGCGAACATGTCAACTTTCGTGCGTATACGAATTGGTGCGATCTGTATAACACTTGTCGCGGCGTTATCTTCACCGACGACAGCGCATGCAACTCGCAAAACAAGCAATGTTGTCATTGTCGGCGACTCCGTAGCCAATGTCCTTCGGTGGGCACCAGGATCAATGAAGCCGCTATGGAGCAGTCAATACAACGCCCTGCTCGAGACGTGGGGATGTCAACAACTCATTGATAAGGGGTGTAGTCAATCGTCAGACCTCAGTTCATTACAAAGAATTATTAATCACCGCCGTGACAATATTGAGGTGTACATCGTTGCAACGGGCTACAACGATACGGGCCCTGCCTACTTAGCAAAAGCTATCGATGCAATCAATAAAGAAGTCAAAAAACAGGGTGCTGCGCTTATCTGGCTCACATACCAAGAAAACGCAAACGTAAAAATAAAAAGTCGTTCTTTCAATGCGGTTCTTCGCGCCAAGCAAAGCAAAAACCACATGGAAATTCTTGATTGGGCAGATATTTCCCGCAAAAATAAACACTGGTTCTCCGGTGATTCAGTTCATATGAACCAGTTTGGCGGAATGCAGTTAGCTCGCCATATTAAGAAAGCACTCGACGCCCATTACGGTCGGGGTGCTTCCAGCACTTCAACCACTACTGTGCCATCTCCCTCTACAACCACAGATCCAACTACAGCCACCACAGTTACTGGGTAATAGATTGATGGCGTGAAAATACGCATCTTTACCGAACCACAGCAGGGCGCTAGCTACGCCCAACTTCTCGCGGTCGCACAACGTGCTGAACGCCTCGGCTTTGATGCATTCTTTCGCAGCGATCACTACCAAGTGATGGGTGATCATTTTTCAGGCCTGCCCGGCCCATCTGATGCATGGATCACACTTGCTGGTATCGCTCGTGAGACGTCCACTATTCGTCTTGGTACTTTGGTGAACTCCGCTACATTTCGCAATCCAGGAGTATTAGCAATCAGTGTTGCCAACGTTGACGACATGTCGAACGGCCGAGTTGAACTTGGTCTTGGCGCTGGCTGGTACGGCATTGAACATTCGTCATACGGCATTCCTTTTGCACCACTTGGCGAACGATTTGACATTCTCACTGAGCAACTCGCAGTAATTACCGGCTTGTGGAACACGCCCCACGGTGAGCAATTCAATTACTCGGGCAAGCACTACACAATCGCAAATTCACCAGCTCTGCCAAAGCCAGTGCAGTCTCCCCCGCCCATCATTGTTGGCGGCGGTGGACCAAAGCGCACACCAATGTTGGCAGCACGTTATGCAGCAGAGTTCAACATTCCATTTTCTGGTATCAACCGATTCACAGAACAGTGCGAACGAGTACGTGCTGCATGTACATCTATCGGGCGTGACCCACAGAGCTTGGTGTATTCGTCTGCATTGGTTGCGTGCATCGGAAAGAACGACGCAGACATTGCTCGTCGCGCAGCTGCAATCGGTCGCGAAGTTGAAGAACTTCGTCTGAATGGCTTGTGCGGTACACCTGCTGAAGCCATAGAACGACTACAACAATGGAATACTGCTGGCGCCCAACGTATGTATGTGCAGTTTCTTGACCTCAGTGACCTCGAGCACTTAGACCTTGTCGCTGAAGAGGTAATGCCCTTCGTATAACCAATTACGAAAAGAGGGCTTCGGGAATCATTCCTCGATGCGCAGCAAGTAGTTCGTCAACCAGTGCCCAAATTTGATCAAGGTCTAGTTCTGCTGCCGTGTGCGGGTCAAACATTGCTGCGTGGTACACATGTTCACGCTTCCCAGTCAACGCTGCTTCCACCGTAAGAGACTGAACGTTGATATTGGTTTGCATCAGTGCCGCAAGATGCGGAGGTAATGCCCCAATGTGTGTCGGCGTAATTCCCGATGCATCAACAACACACGGCACTTCTACACAACAATCATCGGGAAGGTTGCTAATGATGCCCCTGTTCGGCACATTGCCATACACGACCCGAGGTTGACCAGTTTCCATACTGTGAATAATGCCGCTGCCGTATTCCATACTTTGCACAACACGCACGCGTGCATCCGGATTCTCTAATCGGGTACGCAATGTTTCCCAACCTTCAATCTGGCGCTCACATCGGCGTGGATACTCATCAAGGGGAATTCCGAACTTGTCCAACAAGTCAGAACGACCACTCTTAATGAACCACGGCACGTACTCACTGAAGTGCTCACTCGACTCAGTCACGAAATACCCAAGTCGCTTAAACATCTCGTACCGCACAGCATCTGACAATACGTCAAAACCACCCTCGCTGCGTTCAACGTCACCTCGAGTAGGCATAGGAAAGATTGTTGCTCGCTCAGCAATACGCGGATACAGATCTACTAAATCTTTTCCTTGGCGCTGCCGAAAATCCAAATAGAAGGCCATGTGATTAATGCCGGCACAGCGGAACTCAACCGTGTTTGCATCAATACCTAAATCATCTGCCAATTGTTGCGCCGTGTGTTGCACGCTGTGGCACAAGCCAATTGTCTTAATGCTGGAAGAGCGAGAAATCGCCCAACACAACATGCTCATCGGATTCACGTAGTTCAGTAGCAGTGCGTCAGGACACAGTTCTTCCATGTCACGACAAATATCAAGGATCACGGGAATAGTGCGAAGGCCTCGCATAATTCCTCCTACCCCCAATGTGTCAGCGATAGTTTGCTCAAGTCCGTATTTCTTGGGAATTTCAAAATCAATCACAGTCGATGGCTTGTACCCACCAACTTGAAACATTGTGATTACATAGTTTGCACCAGCCAGAGCGGCCCGTCGATCAGTAGTTGCTTCGATCGTCGCTGACACACCAAGGGTTTCAATGATCTTGTGCCCAACAATTTCGGAAGTGCGAAGTCGCTCTTCATTGATGTCATGCAACACAATGGTGCTTGATGCCAGTTCAGGAAAACTAAGAATGTCTCCCATGAGATTGCGCGCAAATACTGTGCTTCCAGCGCCTATGAATACGATGCGTGCCATTTCTCCATGGTAGGCGCCACGCCATTATCTACAAGACATTTGTGGCTAGAAGAACTACGGATGTGGCCCCAATTGCCAGGCGATACCAACCAAATACCCGAAGAGAATGCGACTCTAAGTATCCAACCATCCACTTCACCGCAATCACTGCGGTAATGAAAGCGCACACAAGCCCAATTGACGGTGCAAGAATTCCGAATTGATCAACTAATTCACTTCCGTGTTTCGATAAGTCGAGCGCTGTCGCAGACGACAACGTGATGAGCCCGAGTAAAAAACTGAATTCAATTGCTGCCGACATTGACAAGCCCACTGCCAGTGCGGCAATAAGTGTGACCAGGCTTCTGCTTACTCCTGGCCATAACGCGAGACTCTGCGCACATCCGATGATGACTGCGGCCCGTATTGGCATTTCATGAAGAGTCAATAATCCGACTGCTGGCTTCCATCTGAGAAGAACTATTCCTCCTACTAGCCATGCAATGGTTACCGGTACTGGGCCGAACAGCGCACTCTTCATTGCATCGCCAGCAAGCAACCCAATTAATGCAGCGGGCAAGAAAGCAACGACTAGACGAATCAGAGCGGCTCGCCCATCTACATCAGCACCGGAGAGTCCGCGTACCAACGACCACACGCGAATGCGGTACAGAAACAAAACCGCAAGAATGGCGCCGAATTGAATTGCAATTGAATACGTATCTGCCGCCGTACTCGCTTTTCCCGTTCCGAACCCTATGAGTTCTCCTACGACAAGTAGATGCCCAGTAGACGAGACGGGCAGGAACTCCGTTATTCCTTCAATAATTCCCAGAAGCACAGCTTGTGGGATAGACAAGAGACCAGCGAACATAGGTTCCAGTCTGACACTCGGCAGAACTAAAGATCAGTCAATGAGTGCCCAGAGCGAGCCAGTTGACTTGCGACCATCAATCGTCAGCGTGCCGTACTTTGCCGGATACTTATACTGCGACGACATTGCCACCATGACAGATAAATCGTATGCAGCACATGCCGGACCTTTCTGAATCTTCAACGAATGCTTGGTCCCAGGAATAAGAGCATTGATAACCGGCATAGTGAGCCGTTGCCGAACCCCAGTTGTATTTTTAGCGGTGTAAGCCATGGTTGACAACGGCAGCCCTTGGCTTGACGCAATAGACACCTGCACACACAAGGCATTCGGGTCCGTGGCTTCGGTTGCTTCAATTAATTTTCCGATTGTCCGACTCTCGAATTCCATCTGAACAGTGTCCATCGAATCCGACATTGAGGTAAAACCCTGTTCGAGCAACGAAACTATTTCGACACTTCGACTATTCGTAATTGTTTTGTCAACCGGGCGTGTGCCCCACACGCAATAGTCAACTTCGTCAATACCCACGCAAGGTCCAGCTGTTTTACGACCTTCTGTTTTGATGACAGGAATAGTCTCGGCGGGTGACGAAATTACCGGTGCCACAGGAATCGTAGTCGTGGTCGATGTAGTCGATGTGGTCGACGTGGTCGACGTGGTTGTCGTACTGGTCGACGTGGTTGTGGTCGGCGTACTGCTCTTGCCCGAACACGCCGCGAGGGAAAGACACAACCCAGCAATCATGATTACTTTCTTTGACATATTTCTCATTTTACTACGATATTCGATTTAACAATTTCAGAACCTGAAGTACCTCGGCCAGACAGAACAACTGTCACGATTGATCCACTAGTGAGGCCCTTGATGACACAACTTGTCGCTGATGTTTTCTTACAAGATCCACTTGATGGGTTCACCGACACAGATTTAACTGAACCAAGTGAATCTGTTGCTTTCCACTTCACGTTGACAATGCCAGCGACATTTGATGAAATAGTCGGCGCGATACTGAGTTTGCCAGATGTAATTTTACCGTTAGCGGCTATTCGCAACAGACCATAGCCACTTGAATAAATCTTTACGGTACCAGTTGACATCACACGGCCGTAGCAGTAATTGGCTTTGCCCTTCATCTTTGGCAAGCGAAAAGTTTTTGAGTTTGGCGATGTCCCTTCGCCGAATCCGTAGACACTCTTTGATCCCTTTTGAGCAATGCAATACATTTCGAATACATCAACGTTGTTTTGATCTGCGGCATCAGCAAAGACGGTGGCAACCAATTCAGAGCCTTCAAATTTTCCTGTAATGGTGGGATTATCAGGAGTTCCGGCAAGCGTTCGCGCCGTGAACTTTGTTTCACGTGAGCCGATTGCATTTGTGCCCTTAGCTATCAAGGTATGGGCTGTCTTTCGCTGTAACCCAAAGAACGTGCAGGTTGAATCACCCTCAGGCGCAATTGTGCACGATTGACTGCCTTCAATTTCTACAGTAGGGGCGCCAATCACGGGGGAACCGCCGCTGTCAACATGAATTTTGGCCACAATTTCATCAGCAGTACTCACAAATGATGCCGTAAATACCGGTGGTGAATTTCCAAGTAATCCGGCAGAAGATGTGGTGCGTGTGGAACGTGAAACGCCATTACCGCCGGACACTCCAGGTGTATATGTCAGAGTTCTGCTGATGTCGGAAACCGTGCACGACAAGTCCCATACCAATGCAATACAGCTCTTCGTAGCGTCTTCACCAAAGTCAACATTCCATGTTGACGGTTCATTCAGGCCAAAGGCATCTGCCGCAATCTCCCAGGAGACCATGAGGTTCGTTGCTCCGGAAGGGTCAGGCATGGCGGCAGTAGTCGACGGTGCGGTTACAGCAGGATTTGCAATTGGCTCTATTTGTACCGTCGCTACTGTTCCGTCAACCGACGCAAGTGTGATTTTGAATCGATTACGGGGATCAGTCCATGAACGAAGAGGCAACAAGCGCGGATCAGTCGCGTAATCAATTCCGGTCAATGTTGTTGTCGGTGGCGTCAGGTCACAGAGATAACTAGTACTCGTCGGAGAACCAAGAATTCCTCCAAGACTGATCCGATTTTCTGCAAATTCTTTTGACGGTTCAAACATGATTACTAATCCACCCTGCACAGGTCGATTGGGGTCAGTCACATACGTCAGCGCATTCGGGTTGTATTGCACCCAATACGAATTGTCGCCCACGGTTCCATCTGTTGCAGGAATATTGATCGCTGTTACACCGAGATCAGATCGGTCAGGCCGATTCAATGAATACGTTGCAGACGTTCCTGCCCACACTGCACGATTTGTTTCGGGTAGCCAACCGATACTGGCAAGAAACGTTGGTGCGTAATAACCAGACGGCCCTCCCATTCCCATAGTGCTTGTGACGTCTCCGTACTCCACTTCTTCACATGACTTCAGGTATGTCAGCGTGACTCCGGCGTTACAAGCATTGGCATGGGGGAAACCCATGTTGTGCCCTAGTTCGTGAGCCCAGATTCCTTCATAACCAGCAGCCGTGTATGTCCATGTCAGTTTTCCACCAACTTCTCCGAGACCGCCAAAACTACAATCTTGGTTGTCACCCGTAAATGTCATCATCAGATGATTAGAGGTGTCGTACAACCCTTTACTTTTTGCATAAGCAACCGCAAGATCAGACATCGCATAGAAATCACACTGTCCAGGTCCATTGACCGACGACACATCAAGAACTGATGTAAATCGAAGGTTTAAAGACTCTTGGTTCGCAGACATTGCACGCCACCACGGCGTCAATTTGTCCACAATTGTATTTGCTTGTGTCCGATCAGAAGATTTCCACGTTGCACCAGCCCACTGCAATGGAATCACTGTCACGCTTCGGGAGGCCAATACTCCGGATGCTTTTACGGGCTGTCTCACTTCAACTGCGGATGACATCGAGCGAGCCGAGACTTCCTCCCCTAGCGCAGTAGAAAATTCAAGAACTGATCCGCTGACTTTGTCTACAACTACAGATGCATCAACAGGCGTGAGACTGGAACCAGTGTTAATTGCCCAGACCGAATTCCCGGCAGCTTCAAAACGACCATCATTCGACGCAAGTTTGCGCAACACTCCGTTAGCCCCTCCTGGGGTAGTTCGCATTGCAGCATCAACGGGTGCACTCCACACGCTCACGCTCGCCACCGCTAAAGAAAGAAGCGCCCACACTCCTTGAAATCTTTTCATTGACTGAGCGTAACTGGAATCCGCCGGTGGCGTGAGGATTACACAATCCGGCTTTTCTTGTCACCCCAGTATTTATCACGGAGAGGTTTCTTGTACAACTTCCCTGTGGGTAGGCGGGGAAACTCTGTAACAAAATCAATCGATCGCGGACACTTCTGTCTGGCCAAATGCTCATTACAAAAATCAATTAACTCCCGTTCAATCGCACCACTTGCCTCAATTCCAGGCATGAGTTGCACGACGCCTTTTACTTCTTCGCCCAAATCAACATTCGGAACGCCGAACACTGCTGCATCGGCAACTTTCGGGTGAGTAATCAGCAAGTTCTCACTTTCTTGGGGGTAGATATTGACACCACCAGAAATGATCATGAATGTTGCACGATCTGTGAGAAATAAATATCCATCTGCGTCGAGATACCCCACGTCACCCACTGTTGTGAGAACTCCATCAGCCGATGTTGATTCTTTTGTCTTCTCTACGTCATTGAAATACGAAAAGGCTGTGGCTGCCTTAAACCATAAAGTGCCAGGTTCTCCTTGAGGCAACGGATTCATATCATCGTCCAGAATATGTAACTCACCTATCAGAACTTTGCCAACTGTTCCCACGTGTGCAAGCCATTGCGCGCTATCACACGCTGCAAAACCCAGACCCTCGGTAGCTCCGTAATACTCCTCGATTATTGGGCCCCACCACTCAATCATTTTTTCTTTCACGGGCACGGGGCACGGAGCGGCTGCATGCACTGCAACCTTCAAAGATGACAAGTCATATTTGTTTTTGATATCTTCAGGCAATTTCAACATCCGGCTGAACATTGTTGGCACTAATTGGCTATGAGTAACTTTGTATTTCTCAACAAGCATCAAATACTGTTCAGGATCAAAATTTTCCATCACAACCACAGTGCCTCCCCTACGGAGAGAAAGCCCCACCGCCGCCTGTGGTGCAGAGTGATACAGAGGAGCGGGTGACAGATACGTCATACCGTCTTCGTACTTCCATAAGTTGTCGAGAAAACCCCACAAAGGCAGTGGAGAGTCAGGTGAACTATCTGGCATTGGACGCAGGATTCCTTTCGGGCGGCCTGTCGTTCCTGATGAATACAGCATTGCGATTCCCAGATTTTCATCGGCAATCGGCTCTGTTGGTTCGTGAGCTATCAAATTTACATAGTCGACAAATACCGGATCATTCTCCTCTGCATCAATCATGATTCCTAATGTCACATTTGGACACTGTTCTAAAGCTGCGGCAGCAATGTCACGTTTGGCTTTCGAAACAATCAGAACTTTCGATTGACTATTCTGAATGATGTACGCCAATTCATCTGCGGTCAGATACGAATTTATCGGCGTGTAAAACAGACCAGAACGTTCTCCAGCCGCACAAATCTCAAGAAACTTATTGTTGTTCTCCATGAATAAGGCATAGTGATCGCCTTTTTGCAAACCATGGCGTCGCAGTGCATGTGCTAAACGATTAGCCCCCGCCTCATGTTCGGCATGCGTGATGACTTGACCGTTTGACGCCATACTGATCGCTGGGCGATCTGGATGCTCTTGAGCCGTACTGCGTGTAAACATGTGTTACCCCCGCACGTAATTGTACAACACGAAAGCTAATCAATTTTCAATGGATACTTAATGCACGCACCACATTCAATAATGGCGAGATATCAACATCTGCCCCACTGCCTTTGCCATCATTCTCGCTATGACCAAAAGGATTATCAAGGTCCCGCACCAGTAGCCACAAGTAGGCATAGGCGAGACTGAGAACCGAAGGTGCTATCCACGACATGATTGATGACGGAAAGCTCACAATTACAAGCGAGCCCTGCAGCACAAGCACCAATATCGACATCAATACATAACCGGATTGAACGAATGATGTATTACGCACCACTGCAATTCTGTTCAACGTTGCATTTAATTCACCATTAAGCACCATCAAACGCCCAACATAATGCGACGCCATTCCTGCTTTTTCGAGATCAACAATTAGCGCAGGGAAATCTGACAGCGAATTCCACATCTCATCTTCTGAATTGGTTCCGACAAACCACCCTGCAATCGCATTTGCAACTTTTGAGATACGTGCGTTAATCAGTGATACATCGAGATCTTTTGCCAACAAACCAGAATGTGCTGTGGAACGAAATCCGGCAAGGGCAACTGCGACAGTTGCAGGCAATTTTTCTGATTCCTTGTAGTCAGTAAGAACTCCACCGAGCATGAAACCGAGAATCAGTGTCACGCCGGTGATCACCGACCCGATCTCGCCAAAGGTGGCTACTTCACCGATAGTGAACACCTCACGCAGCACATATCGAAGGATTAGGACCGCGGTAACTGCCGGCAGAGACAGCAGCACCAAGCGAAATCGATTCAACAAGGTCTGAAGTTTTCTGGAGTTCGTCACTTCTAAAAACTAATCCATCAATTGGCAGCCCCAACGGGATTCGAACCCGTGCCGCCACCTTGAGAGGGTGGTGTCCTAGGCCACTAGACGATGGGGCCAAGTAGCGATAAAACTCTACCGAGCGAGTCTCAATTTGCGAACGACCCCTGCAATGTTGGAATTCAGTGAATAATGTCCCCAAAGAGCCTCTACAAGGTGATGGTTAATGGTTATTCCATTGAGCCCAGGGCAATTTTGACGGGTGCAGATCTGACAAATACAAATCTGTCAGGCACAATCTTGAAGGGCGCCACAATGCCTGACGGGGCAGTCAACAACTAACAACAGGGAAAATTGGCAGAGACTGAAAGTCTCTTCTCAATTTTCTTTTTTACCCTCAGCTAAACGCTTCACCACCAAGTAAGCGCCGAATGCAACAAGACCATACGTGATGTAGAAAAGCAAGTTGTCAATTGCAAACATTTAAAAACCCTCGCTTTTCACATTATCTCATTGCGGTTCGCGTGGAAGACCCAGCACACGCTCACCCAGAATGTTGTGTTGAATTTCGTCGGTGCCGCCAGCAATTGATTGACCAGGGACAGACACAAGAACTTCCGCCACCATGCCAGCAGCTGGTGAGTCTGGACCCATCAACATTCCATCAGCTCCGGCAATGTGACCGTGCGCAAGCGATGCAAGGCGTGCAATAGTGCTCATTGCCAATTTGCCGACAGAGCCTTCAGCGCCCGGCGGCTTACCTAATTCACGTGCTGCACGTGCACGATCTGCAGTCCACCCGCTGACCTTCTGCATTGCGAGGATACGTGCAACATCTTGGCGCAGGGTTGGATCTGTATTGAGATTGCGTTCTGTCAGTTGAGGCACGAGTAAATCAACACGACCAGCGCGTTGTGGATACCACTTATAGGTCTCCATGTATTCGGTGTATTCAATGAGGGCTTCCTGAACTGCTCGCCCACCGGTATTTACCTTTGGTCGCGAAACAATATTGCCGAAACGTCGTTCGTGCGCGAGAGTCGCCAACGCAACAGTCCAACCTGCGTTCACATCACCCACCACAAAATCCTTTGGAAGACGTGCATCAGTCATAAACACCTCGTTGAACGATGAGTGGTAATTCATCTGGGCAAGTGGACGAACCATTACCCCGTCTTGCTTCATTGGCAAGACAAAATATGTGATGCCATGATGTTTTGAGACTGACGAATCTGTCCGGGCCAACAAGATGCCGTAATCGGCATGATGTGCGCTGGTGTTCCAGACCTTTTGTCCGTTGATGATCCATTCATCGCCATCAAGCATTGCTTTCGTGGAAAGTCCTGCCAGATCGGAACCTGCCCCTGGCTCGCTAAACAGTTGGCACCACGAATATTCCCCTGTCAGCGTGGGTCGCAAGAACCGTGACTTCATATCTGCAGAGCCATGTTCGAGAATGGTGGGAGCAGCTAACGACATACCAACACCAGTCGGTAGACCAGGTGCACCCACTGCGTTCAGTGCTAACGACACAGTGCGCTCGCTCCATGCGGGAAGGCCTTTGCCCATCCATTGCGTTGGCCAATGTGGAACCGCCCACCCCGAATCAACAAGTCGCTCGCGCCATTCAAGCAATGACAGTTCCTGATTCCAATTGTCGTGTAACCACACTGTGCATTCATCGTGCACCGCTTCAGGAGTAGGCACAGTTGACATGTTGGGAATTACAGCCCGGATGGATCAATTGCCATGCCAAAACGCAATTTGTTATTGGCGTGTCCGAGATGCTGCAAAGAAAACGCAGCACGGAATGCGTTGTATTGCCCTTGTGCTTCAAGTGTCTGATTCACGGATTCTTTGGCAAGCTTTAACGCAAACCCGGGCTTCGTTGCAATCTTTGCGGCCATAGCCATTGCGGCTGACTCAAGGTCTGCTGCCGGCACGACTCTGTTAATCATGCCCGCATCCATTGCTTCCTGAGCTGTGAATGTGTCGCCAGTAAACAGCAACTCTTTTGCCTTACGCGCTCCGAATTCCCATGGGTGAGCAAAGTACTCAACGCCATTGACACCGAAAGCAACAACAGGGTCTGAGAATGTTGCATCGTCAGCAGCGATGATGATGTCTGCAACCCAGAGCAACATAAGACCACCTGCAATTGTCATGCCCTGCGCGGCAGCAATAACTGGTTTGGGAATATTACGCCAACGCCAACACATGTTGAAGTACACCTCTTCTTCATGAGCCATCATTCCTTCTTGGCCCTCACCCGTGAAACCTGATTGAGGAAACACTTGTGGGAAATCAAGATGGTTCGATTTGTCGCGTAGGTCATGGCCAGCAGAGAAATGTTTGCCCTCTGCACGAAGAACAATGACCTTGACATTGGAATCACGAGCCGCAGCGTCGTAACACGCATTGAGTTCATATGTCATCTGATTGTTCTGCGCGTTGCGCTTGCTGTCACGATTCAGCGCAATAACGGCGATGCCCTGATCGCCTGGCTGATGAACACGGTACGAAACCGTTTCAAGGGAGTTGATGTCAACGTCCATGTGGTTGGGGAACAAGGACTCGAACCCTGAATAACAGTTCCAGAAACTGCTGTGTTGCCAATTACACCATTCCCCAGTGCGTGCACCAGTTTAGCGGTGAGTCGCCGTGACCACCACCGTGGTCTTAGCCCGTGATGTCAAACAAAGTGCCAAAACCGATGACTCGACCAAGGCAAACGCCTGCAATTTCGCGAATCAGTTTCGACTTTTCAGACGATCCAGACAGGACCCCATCAGGCGAAGCCGAACTGTGGGCACGAAAGCCCAATTCTTCCAACGACAATTCGGCGCGCTGCACATGCCATGAACTACTGACAACCACCACAGAGCGAACGTTTGCGTTGTTGAGTAGTGGAGCGAGGTTCTCAACGGATTCCCATGTGGAACGACCAACCGATTCAACAATGATGTTTGCAGCAGGCACTCCCCTGTCAGTCAACCATCGTCGCGACGTGTCACCCTCGGTGAATCTGTCTCCAGCACGTTTCCCTCCGGTCACCGCGATAACAGGTGCTTGCTTTTGTTTCCATAGATCAAGCGCATGCTGAAGACGCGAGGCAAGCAGCGGTGACGGCACGCCGTCATATTGCGCAGCACCCATGACCACAATTGCATCAACCGTATTTGAGTCGTGGTGAGTGCCGGCCCATGTCAGTGTCACAGCTGCGATTCCCACGTACGAAACAAGAGCAATACACACTCCGACCGTGAGAACTAATGCCGAACGCACAAAAGCGCGCATGTCAGAAATTATCCCAGCCGTGCAATGCCGGCAGCAAGGCGACGAATAGTTTCCTCGCGACCAAGAATTTCAAGACTCTCAAACAAAGGAGGACCGACAGTTCGACCGGTGATGGCTACGCGAATCGGCGCCTGTGTCTTGCCTAATTTCAGGCCGTGTGCTTCTGTCCATGTTTCAAGGATGGCCTTCAAGCTGTCATGGTTCCACTCCACAGTTGACATTGCTGCAGCGAAATCTGTCAGTACTTCACGAGCAAAATCAGCACTCATTGTTTTGTTCCATGCATCGTCATCAATTGCAGGATTTTCAAGGAATAAGAAATCAACCATTGCCGGAATCTCTGACAAAGTGACCACTCGAGTTTGTACAAGTGGAGCTGCTTGCACAAAGACATCTGCGCTAAACCGATCTGCTGGCCATGCATCAGTGGCTGCAAGCACGGGAGATGCTGCTTGAATGAATGCATCATGTGACATGGCACGAATGTAATCACCATTGAATGAGGCCAACTTCTTAATGTCAAAGAATGCTGGTGAGTGATTGACATCTTCCAGACGGAACTCTTCCACCATTGATGACCACGGAACTATTTCAGTATCGCCAGCTGGAGCCCACCCAAGCGTCATGAGGTAGTTGATCATTGCATCAGGAAGAATTCCCTCTTCGCGATACTGCTCGAGAGCTACCTTGTCGCGACGCTTTGACAACTTCTTACGCTGTTCGTTAACCAATACAGGAACGTGCGCCCAAATTGGCGGCGTCGTGCCTAAGGCTTCCCACAACATTTGTTGCTTCGGAGTATTTGGTAAATGCTCTTCTGCCCGCACTACATGGGTGATGCGCATCTCAATATCGTCAACCACATTGGCGAGCAAGAACATGGGGCTGCCATTACTGCGCAACAGCACGAAATCTTCAATGGTCTCGTTTGCAAATTCCACTTCACCGCGAACAAGGTCAGACACGATGGTTGCGCCTTCTGGCACACGGAACCGCAATACATGCCCCGGGCCACCAGCAAGTCCGCGGTCGCGCGAGTAACCGTCGTAACCCTGCTTGCCTGAAGACTTTGCACGTTCCTGAATTTGGTCGGCCGTGAGATCACACCAATATGCCTTACCCATAGTGTGCAATTTCATGGCAGCAGCAATATGTAGTTCTGCATTCTGCGACTGAAAGTACGGCCCTTCGAATCGTGGCGACTGTGAATCAATTCCCAGCCATGACAGAGCGTCGATGATGCCTTGAGTCCATTCAGGGCTGTTACGAGATTCGTCAGTGTCTTCAATTCGTAGAACAAACGTGCCGCCAGTACGTAGCGCAAGCGCCCAGTTATAGAGAGCAGTGCGGGCTCCCCCAACGTGGAAAAAGCCAGTTGGTGAGGGGGCGAAGCGATAGCGAGGAGAATCAGACATGACTCTGAAAGGTTAGTGGCACAGCGATTGAACAGCAGTCAACGGTAGTTTGAAGAGATGGATGGCTTTACAGAGACAGAACAACTCAATGTGCTCGGAGAGCGCTTACGCACATGCTGCACATCACCAGTAACAGGTTTTTACAGAACTGGCTGCTGTGAAGTCGGCGGTGACGATGTTGGGGTTCATGCCGTGTGCGCAATCATGACCGATGAGTTCCTTGAGTTCTCGAAGGCTGCAGGCAATGACCTGTCCACCCCAATGCCCCAATACGGCTTTGCAGGCCTGAAGGCTGGCGACCAATGGTGCTTGTGCGCGCCGCGATGGCAGGAAGCTTTCGAAGAAGGCAAGGCACCACAAGTGAAACTGCATTCAACACATATCGCGGCCACAGAATTTTGCGATGTCGAAGGGCTTCGCGCCCACGCGATTGATCTCTAGCGCGACAACGTGTCGTGAGTGAAGCTCATCAACAAATCACCGTCACCAGTGATTGATGAACTCAAACCATGAACAACGGGAAGAAGTTGTTCGCAAAAGAATCGTGCTGTAGCAACTTTTGCAGAAATGTCATCAGGTGCCATTTCCGAATGAATAGCTATGTGTGCTGAGCGCGCCATGACATAGCCACCAACCAATGTTGATAGTTGTGTGAGATACGGCGTTGCGCCAGACAAAACAGCAACTTGGTTAGTGCCGTTCTGCTGTAACCATTGCGTGGTGCCCCGTACAGACTTCAATGCTGACTGCAATTCAGATGCAAGCGAGATGAGTTCAGGGTGCTTAATGAGTTGGGCGTCTAATGCATCAATGTCGTCAAGTAAGCCACCAAGAACGGCGCCACCTTTGAGTCCCATTTTGCGACCAACTAAGTCCATCGCCTGAATGCCGTTTGTGCCTTCATAAATGGTGGTGATTCGCGCATCGCGATAATGCTGTGCAACTCCGGTCTCTTCAATGAATCCCATGCCACCGTGAATTTGAATAGCGATTCCTGTGAGCGCAACACCCATGTCGGTGCCCCAACCCTTAGACAGTGGAGTCAAGAGCGCTGCCAAGTCTTCTGCCTTTTCACGTTCCGTTGCATCGGGGTGATGTGCCGCAATATCGATGCACGCCGCATTCCAGTACAACAAACGACGAAGTGCTTCAATGGTTGACTTCATAGTGACAAGCATTCGCTTCACATCGGGGTGATCAATGATGGACGATGCTTCACCAGCAGGCGCCCCAGGTGCGCGACCTTGGTGACGAAGCACTGAATACTCAAGCGACTGTTGATATGCGCGCTCTGCAAGCGATAGTCCTTCAAGGCCCACTGACAGTCGTGCCTGGTTCATCATGGTGAACATGTATTGCATGCCATGGTTTTCTTCACCGATGAGATAACCGATGGCTCCGTCATTGTCGCCAAACGACAACACGCAAGTGGGACTGGCCTTAATGCCTAGTTTGTGTTCGATAGAAATACACGAGACATCATTCTTTACACCGAGGGAACCATCTGCGCCCACAAGGAATTTCGGAACTATGAAGCACGAAATTCCTTTTGTTCCTGCTGGAGCATCTGGCGTACGCGCCAACACTAAGTGAATGATGTTGTCTGCCATGTCATGTTCACCAAAAGTGATGTAGATCTTTGTGCCGTAAATGCGATACGTGCCATCTGATTGCGGCACCGCCTTTGTGCGAACAGAACCAACGTCACTGCCAGCATCCGGCTCTGTGAGGTTCATGGTGCCTGTCCATTCGCCAGTAATCATCTTTGGCAGGTAGGTCATTTTTTGAATCTCGTCACCATGATGACGAATGGCATCAATTGCGCCTTGCGTCAACAGTGGCGCCATACTGAGCGCCATGTTTGCAGAGTTCATCATTTCTTGAATCGCGATACCGACAACAAAAGGAAATCCCCCGCCGCCAAAACCTGTATCAAAAGAAACGGCGCCCCATCCGGCTTCGACATATGCGTGATATGCCTCGATAAAACCTTCTGGCGTTGAGACAGTTCCGTCAGCATTTCGCTTCGCGCCTTCGTTGTCTCCAGATTTATTTAACGGAGCAAAGATGTCAGCCATAAAGCGCCCTGCTTCAGCGAGCAAGTCCGAAACCATGCTGTGGTCTGCTTCACCAAAGTGGTCGAACTTCATGATGGAGGGAAGGTCAACGAAAGAGTTGAGTGAAAACTCGATGTCAGACAGTGGAGCCGAGTAGATGGTCATACAGAAAAACCTGTGAGCGTGCGCCACTGCGTGGAAAATTGAGTCACCACTTCTGATGGCGACATCTTCAAGGTTTCATTTGGGGCCATGTCGGCAATTGCGCGGCCCTCTTTGTAGTGATGAGCATCATTGCCAACACCAACAAATAATTCGCGGCGTACTGAGACCAAGTCTGCTGGAGGCGTGTCAGACAAGTAGCCCCACATACCCAATGCAACATTCAAGTCATGCACCACTGGCGCACGGCCAAACAGAGACGCACGTCGCAAGGCAATGAGAGAACAGCCGCGCAACACATCATCCATGTCTTCGCCTGCAGTGACACGAACGCGAGCACGTGCACGTTTGGCTAAACCGATGATGTACCCCTGATCAGGACCTTGATACCCGAGGCGCTCACCTTCTGGCTGACGACCTTGGATTTCTCCGGGACGACCAGGTGACCACGATTCAGGAACCGAATCAGGAGACTCGTAGTAGCGAACCGGTTCAACCGGAGGAACTGGAGAAAAGCGGGGAGCCGACATGAACTCAAACTCTACGCCGAAGCGTGGAGTAGTCCATAGATCAATGACTCTTCCAGGGCATTCCATGAGGCTTCGATGATATTTGCCGAGACTCCGATGGTGGTCCATGACCGATCACCGTTTGTGGCATCAAGAAGCACACGAGTAATTGCTCCAGTGGCGGTTGCGCCGTCCAAGATGCGCACCTTGTAGTCAGTCAGGTGCACTTTGGCCAGGACTGGATAGTGAGGCAACAACGATGCGCGCAGCGCAGCGTCAATTGCATTCACCGGACCATTGCCGTCTGCAGTGTGTGCATAGCTCTGATCCCCGATGCGCACCTTGACAGTGGCTTCGGTCGTGAATTCACCATCTTCTGCTTCATCAGTGACGACACGCATTGATTCCACATGAAATGCATCATGCTTCCAGCCACTTGCCCGACGCATCAATAATTCCAGCGACGCATCAGCTGCTTCGAAGTGGTACCCCTCGTGCTCGAGACGCTTCAAGTCTTCAATGACCGAACCGATTGCGGCTCCGTCCATTTGCAAACCAAGTTCTTCAGCCTTCACTTCGATAGTTGCACGTCCAGCCATTTCACTGACAACAAAACGAGTGCCGTTTCCGACAACAACTGGGTCGATGTGCTCGTATGCATCTTTCGCACGCTTGATAGCTGATACGTGTAGACCGGCCTTATGTGCAAATGCCGAAAAACCAACGTATGGAGCCTGAGGATTCAATGGCCGATTCAGAACTTCGGCCACATGGTTGCTAACAGCTGTTAATCGGTCAAGGTTTCCTTCTGGCAAACAACGAAAGCCCATCTTCAATTCAAGGTTCGGGATAACGGTTGTGAGGTTGGTATTACCCGTGCGCTCCCCCAGCCCATTCAATGTGCCTTGTACGTGACGAACACCAGCCATTACTGCAGCCATTGAGTTAGCAACAGCACAACCAGTGTCGTCGTGGCAATGAATTCCTAATGTCGCATCGTTGCCGACAAACGCCTTGACCTTTGTGACAATCTCACTGATTTCATGAGGCAAAGAACCACCATTTGTATCGCACATCACCAAGTGAGTTGCGCCCTTCATTACTGCGGCGCCAACAACGCGCATTGCGAATTCCGGATTGTTTTTGTATCCGTCGAAGAAATGTTCAAGGTCAACCATTACTTGGCGACCATTGCCAGTCAAGAACTCAACAGAATCAGCAACCATCAGTTCGCCTTCATCAAGAGTGGTCTGCAACGCCTCTATGACGTGATAGTCCCATGATTTCGCAACGATGCACACTGCCGAAGTATTGGCATCAAGCAAGTTGCGCAATGTTGCGTCATCGTCCACTTTGCCCTTCGGGCGACGGGTTGAACCAAATGCCACCAAGGTTGAATGCTTCAACTTCAGTTCTGTGGCTGCACGCGCAAAGAACTCGATGTCTTTCGGATTCGCCCCTGGCCAACCGCCTTCAATGAATTGCACACCGAGGTAATCAAGCTGTTCGGCGATTCGCAGCTTGTCTTCGACAGTTGCAGAGACGCCTTCTACTTGCATGCCGTCGCGCAAGGTGGTGTCAAATGCTTCGACTAGTTCTTTTGTGTGTTGTGTGTTCATGTGAGTGTTCTTCTTTGGGCTCGTCTGGTTCGAATTTTTGGGAATGAAAAAGCCGCCCTAGAGGCGGCTGGAACGCGCACGTCGGAGACCGGCGTGCGCTAACGAATAATGATGATCGCGACAGCGGTGCCGACGAGGCGGCGAGAAGTGCTGGCGATTGACATGGACACAGTCTCGCGCCTTCCCATGCCGTTCGTCAACCCCCAAGCCCAACTTATTGACAGACCGGTACTTCAATCCGGAGAACTCAATGCCGTTTTGTCAATTGTCTCCACAGGCGCTGGGCGGCGCGGGAATTGAGAAAGGGTCGAACTGAGCGATACACAAGGCCAGGCACGACCACCACCTTTTTGCGCCGAAGACCCCTAATTCCTGCCTGCACCACCGTGTCTGACGAGATCCACATCCACCGTGGGACTTGCTTTTCAAGGTGGGACAATCCGGCCCGTTCATGCAAGTTGGTGTGGACATATCCGGGGCACAAGACACATACGCGAACACCGAATCGTTCGGTTTCTGCAGCCACACTCCGTCCATAGGCCGTGACGAACGACTTAGAAGCTGCATACATTGCAGAATTTGGCATTGTGATTAACGAGGCAATACTGGACACGATCAGAATGTCTCCTGACCCTCGTTGCGTCATTGCGGGAATAATTCCCTCAAGCAATTGTGCAACTCCAACCCCAAGCAGATAACTCATCTGTTCGAGATCTGTCCAGTCTCTCGTTCCCACTCGACCAGCCATAGTGACACCAGCATTTGCAACGACAACATCCGGTTCCGAACAACAGGCCAGAACGATTTCCACGCCACTTGACTCCGATAAATCTGCCACACAGATCTGGCAGCTTGCACCAGTAGCGACTATTTCTTCACTTAATAACGTCAGTTGATCGAGATCACGCCCAACAATCACAAGATGAAATCCTGCTGCTGCGTAGTACTGGGCGAATGCTCTCCCTATGCCCGACGATGCACCAGTGATTAGTGCAATCTGACGAGACACTTCAGGACTACTTAGTCCGGTCTTGGAACTCTTTCAAGGAGGCCATACCGAACAGAGTTGCCCCGGTAAACACAATGATAAAAATCACTGCACCAAACGAGAAAAGAGTTGCTTCAGACATTTACGATTCCTTTTTTCCAGCAAGAAGAAAAGCACCAAGCGCCAGAATTGATGGCACCCAGACGCCTACGTAAATTCCATTGAGTTTGTCAGTCTGTTCACTACCAGCGAAATACAACGAAATACTTAATGCAAGGCTTGCTGCAGCAGAAATGAGTACTGAGGCTTGCAGAATAACTTTTGGTTTCATGTCCAAACCTTACCTCACCTAATTGAAAAAGGCGGGCATGATCACTAAAGATCATGCCCGCCTTTTCAATGTGAACTAACTAGTGCGAGTCTCCGGAACGGGCCTTCGCAATGTTCAGAATCATTAATCCGAATAGCGCCTTTGCCGTTATGTCGGCAAAGGTGTACGCGACTTGACGAGCCGTTTCTGCGCCCTCATTTGTGGCTTCGAAAATCACTGGGAACAAGTAACCGATTGGGTACACCAACCATGTCAACAACAGGATTGTTGTTGCATTTTTGATTGCTGAACTAACAGCCCCGGTTTCCCGGCTTCCAGCTGCTTTCAACTCTTTTGAAAGTGTCATAAGGATGTAGATGAATGGCAACATTGACAACACCCAGAACGTCCACTTTGTACTGTCATTTGACGAAGTTTCACCTGGGTAACCAAGACCAATCATCAGAACAGTTGCCGGTACAAGAGTTGTCATCAACTTCTTGCGACGATCGGCAGTTACTCCGAGCACAATCAATAGTTCGATTACAAGCAATGGCACTGTAATGAGCCAGTCCGCATAGCGGTACCCCTCATTGACTACGCCTTCAGCCCATCCACTCCACATTCTGTAGTAGTGATAACCCGCGATACCTACAACAACTGCAGATACTGCAACGCCGTTTTGGTACTGCTTCGCAACACTCTTAATTTGTGTCAAGAAGTAAACAAAAGCACCCAACATAACTGCTGTTCCAAAGGACAGCGCGTTGTAGACAAGTTGGTTCAGATCCGGGTCATTTAAAACCGTTTTCATTTCCATTTTCCCCCCTTAAAAGGATTACACGTGATTCGTACTCACGAGTAAATTGAAAAGTACCACACTGATAATGGTTTTTGGAGTATTGAAATTTCCTCAGATAGGGGGCGTTTCGGGCCGTCTTAGGCCAGTTCGCACCAATGTTTGTAGTGTACAACTTGTCCACGTACTGCCTCGGCATAAAGCCCAGCAATTGCAGTGGTGATAGGTCCTGGGCAGGGCACTTCTCGATCATCGACCGAGTTGATAGCACTGACTTCGGCAGCTGTTCCACAGCAAAAAATCTCTTCAGCGATGTACAGGTCTGAGCGAACAATGTTCTCGACCCGCATTTCATAGCCAAGCTCGGCGGCAATCTGGGCCACGCAGTCCTGTGTGATGCCCTCGAGAGCGCCTGCAGAAAGGGGCGGGGTCAGGATGACGCCATTTCGCACGACAAAGATATTTTCTCCGGTGCACTCGCTGACAAAGCCTTGCGGGTTCAGCATGATTGCTTCGTCGTATCCGGCCTTCAAAGCCTCTACTTTGGCAAGAGAAGAGTTCACGTAGTTACCCACTGTTTTTGCAGCAGGTGGCATGGTGTTGTGGTCAAGACGTGTCCATGAAGAAATCTTCATGCGTACACCTTTTGTTAATGCATCTTCACCCAAATATGCACCCCACGGCCAGCAAGCAATGGCAACGTCAACAACACATGGCAGTGGGTTAAGGCCCATTTCGCCGTATCCGTAATACGCAAGTGGTCGTACGTAGCAAGAAGGAAGGCCTGTTGAACGAACCACTTCTTTCGTAGCAGCAATGAGTTCTTCTGGTGTGTAGGGAATATCCATTCCAAGAATTTTTGCGCTCTTGAACAAACGATTGATGTGTTCAGTCAGACGGAACACTGCAGGGCCTTCAGAGGTTTCGTATGCCCGAATACCTTCGAACACGCCAGTGCCGTAGTGAAGGGTGTGTGTCAGAACATGCACTTGAGCCTTGTCCCAATCGACAAGTGTTCCGTTCATCCAGATTTTCGGTGTAGGTACGAGAGTAGGCATATTGCTCCTAAGTGATGTGGTGAAAGATTACTTGCCGGCAACGATTGCTGCGATGGCATTTCCGATGTCGACGGTTGACCCTGTTGGCGCAGTGCCACATGCTGCACGAATACGATCAGCTGCCGCTGATTCATTCAGGAAATCAAGCATGAGCGCTGCAGACAGGATTGCTGCTGTGGGGTTTGCCTTGCCTGTGCCCACGATGTCTGGTGCCGACCCATGGGATGGTTCGAACATTGATGGGCCGGTACGAGCTGGGTTCAAGTTGGCAGATGATGCAAGACCAATGCCGCCACTGACTGCGCCGCCAAGGTCGGTGAGGATGTCACCGAACAAGTTGTCTGTCACGATGACGTCGTAACGATGTGGATCTTCGACGAAGTAGATGCACGCAGCATCAACATGGTTGTATGCAGTACCGACCTGAGGAAACTGTGCTGCAACATCATTGAATGCGCGCTGCCACAGATCACCAGCGAATGTCAACACGTTTGTTTTGTGCACCAGCGTGACGTGCTTACGTTCGCGCTGTGCTGCAAGTTCAAATGCGTACCGAATACAACGCTCAACGCCGTGCCGTGTATTCACACTTCCTTGGGTTGCAATTTCATGAGGAGTACCGCGACGCAAAACGCCGCCTTCGCCGACATACGGCCCTTCGGTGTTTTCACGAATGACAACAAAGTCGTGCGCAGTCACGTGGCCAGGTGCAGTACCGACAAACGGGCGCTGGTTGACATAAAGGTCAAGGTCAAAACGCATCTTCAATAGAAGCCCGCGCTCGATAATGCCGGGGGGAACGTCCGGCGTACCGACAGCACCCAACAAAATGGCGTCAAAACCGCGCAGCTGATTCAACACGTCGTCCGACAAGATCTCGCCGTCGCGCAGGTAGCGCATGCCACCCAGGTCGAAATCTGTGGTCTCGATTGCCACCCCAGTGGCGCGCACCACTTTCACGGCCTCGGCCGTAACTTCGGGACCGATTCCGTCTCCGCCAATGAGTGCGATGCGATGTGACATAAGGAGACCATCGTAGAAGGCACAGGTAGCCTTCTCCTCATGGCAAAGCACCTCCTCTCTCAAGCCACATATTCCCGACTCGAGACCGAAATTGTCCACCTGGAACATGAAGTCCTTCCCGAAGTGGCCGACAAAATTGGTCGGGCCCGCGAAATGGGCGACTTAAAGGAAAATGGCGACTATCACGCAGCCAAAGACGAATACGGCATGTTTAATGACCGCAAGAACCTTCTGCTGTCTATTTTAGAGGATTCTGAACTTGCAACTCCGCCCGCAGATGGCGAAGTGGGAGTCCTTTCAACCGTCACCATTTTGTTTGATGGCGATGATGAAGACGATGCAGAGACGTACCTCATTGGACACATCGAAGAAAAGCGCACCGAGCAAGGCATCGAAGTCATGAGTCCCGTCTCACCAATCGGGTCTGCACTTCTTGGTCACAAACAAGGAGACGAAGTCAACATCACTCTCGAGAACGGCGCAAAAATTTCCGTCACCATTCTGAAGGTTGCCAACTGAGCGATCATTCCATTCCATATTTGCCCCCCGGCCACACATTGTCTCTTCCCGGAAGAGGCACCACGTTTTATCGAGAGATAACGGGACCAGCCGGCGCACCGACGGTCGTGCTCTTGCATGGCTGGACAGCAACTGCTGACTTGAATTTCTACATGTGTTACGAAGAACTCGGCAAACACTTTCGCATTATTGCTCTTGACCATCGTGGCCATGGACGTGGCATCAGATCTTCACAGTCGTTTCGTCTCTCTGATTGTGCTGATGATGTTGCGGCACTGATGGATCAATTGGGAATCGCCACTTTCATTCCTGTCGGATACTCCATGGGCGGCACCATTGCCCAATTGATGTGGAAACGCCACGAGCACCGAGTGCGCGGTTTAGTTCTTGCAGCAACTGCGGGATATTGGGCGACGTCGCGTCAAGAACGATTCATGTTTTCTCTGCTCACCGGATTTGGTGGACTTGCGCGCATCACTCCCCGATCAATTCAACAAGCAATCAGCGAGCGCATGTACCTGTCACGAAAGACAATGACATGGGAACCATGGGCTGCGCTCCAGATTGCAAGCCATGACTGGCGCAGCATTCTTGAGGCGGGTTCTGCGCTTGGTCGATTTGATTCGCGGAAATGGCTCTCACAAGTTGACGTACCCACATCTGTTGTAATCACTACTGAAGATCAAGTTGTTTCACTCAAACGACAACGAACACTTGCAAGTCTGATTCCTGACACACATGTTTTTGAGATATCGGGAAACCATGACGCTGTCTATGCACGGGCTTCTGAATTCGTTCCGCTACTTGTCAACGCGTGCCTCGCAGTGCATCACGACGCACTAAACAAACCGGTAATTCTGGGAGATATATGAGTTCAAAAGCAATTCAACTGCGCTCGCGATGGCGCCGCAATAGTCGACTTCTTCGTCTTGGGGCTCGCGTCGGACTCGGACATGCTGGTACATCAGCGCGAAAGATATTTGCAGGCGCAGAGCGCAAAGAGCAATTGTCTCGTTCGCGAGAATTGAAATCAGCACAACAGGTGGCAGATGAATTGGGAAACATGAAGGGTGCCCTCATGAAGGTGGGCCAGATGGCCAGTTACCTTGACGACGGTTTACCAGAGCCCATGCGTATTGCATTATCACAATTGCAATCAAATGCTCCTCCTATGGCAGTCGAACTCGTCCACATTGAAATTGAACGCGAACTTGGACGCTCAATCAAAGACATATTTGTTGAGTTTGATGACGAGCCAATCGCCTCAGCATCTATTGGTCAAGTACACCGTGCAATTATTCGTCTCGCCGATGGCACCGAAAAGGCAGTCGCGGTGAAAGTGCAATACCCAGGCGTCGGAGAAGCAATTGATTCTGATCTACGCACTGCAGACCTGTTGGGCGCCATGCTTGCCTTCGGATTCAAGTCATTGAATCCAGAAGACATGGTTGCAGAAATCAAGGACCGCCTTCGTGAAGAACTCGACTACAAAAACGAAGCTGCAAATCAGCAGATGTTCGCGGACTTTTATAGGAACCACCCGTTTATTCATGTTCCTGAAGTTCTTCACGAATATTCTACGAAGAACATTCTGGTCACCGAGTTAGTCACTGGCCACACGTTTGCAGAAGTATGTGAATGGTCACAAGAACAGCGCGATATGGCCGGTGAAGCAATCTTTCGGTTTGTATTTCGCAGTTTGTATCGCTTCCGTGCGTTCAACGGCGATCCGCATCCCGGCAATTACATCTTTCACGGAGATGGCAGGGTTACATTTCTCGACTTCGGACTGATTAAACATTTCACTCAAGAAGAAATGTTGATGTTCCAGTCAATGGTCAAGGCTGCCGTCATCGACGACGACATGGATACATACCGTCAAGTCATTGAAGATGCAGGCATGTTGCAACTTGACGCACCATTCACTACTCAGGAATGTGGTGAATACTTCTCCCATTTCTACGAGCCAGTGCGTGAATCACGCGTGATGGACTGGACGAGTTCCTATGCAACTTCAATCGTGCGTCACACATTTGACCGCACGTCGGCTATCGCCCAATACGCGACGGTTCCAAAGTCGTTCGTGTTTATCCAACGCATCAACTTAGGTCTCTATGCACTTCTTGGCCAGTTGCGCTCCAGTGGCAATTTCCGTCGTATCTCAGAAGAACTATGGCCCATGACCAATGCAGCGCCGTCCACCTCTATGGGTGAAGCGGAAGCGAAATGGCTTGTGTCGCGCGATTAGATAATCGTTTGAAGGTCAAGGCCAATATCAAGAATTGGCGATGAATGAGTGAGTCCGCCAACACTGATGAAATGAACGCCAGTTTCAGCAACTGATCGAGCAGTAGCAATAGTGAGTCCGCCACTCGCCTCCAACAGCACAGCATGTCCTGTGTTTGCAGTGTGACGCTGCGAAATCGCCACAGCCTCTTTCATCACATCTGGTGGCATGTTGTCTAACAACACAACATTTGCACCAGCATCAAGCGCAACCTGTAATTGCTCAAGAGTGTCTACTTCAATCTCAATCGGCAAAGTATCTGCAAGAGCACGCACCTTGGCGAAGGCTTCAGCCACTCCACCTGCAGCCACAATGTGGTTGTCCTTCACCAGGGCAGCATCACTGAGACTCATTCGGTGGTTCTGACCCCCGCCACAACGCACTGCATACTTCTCAAGTGCCCGTAGACCAGGTGTTGTCTTACGTGTATCTCGAATAATTGCGCCTGTGCCAGACACTGCATCTACCCACGCAGCTGTAGCCGTAGCAATGCCCGACAAATGGCACAACAAATTCAGTGCGGTGCGCTCTGCTGTCAACAACAATTGAGTCGGCGCTTCAATTTTCATCAGCACATCGCCTACTTGTACCCGTTCACCATCATTATGAAAATAATCAATGGAGCTTGCATGGGGCCCACACACCATTTCGATTACTGCGGCTGCGATGACTAAACCAGATACACAACCATCGGCGCGTGTTCCGAATGTGGCAGTACTCCGTTGTTCAAAAGGGACAGTGGCAACTGAGGTGACATCAATACCGCCGTCGAGGTCTTCCAAGATTGTGTTCTCAATGACATCTTCGATGTACAAGGGATTCAGACCACCGGCAACTAACAAGGCACCAGTTTCAGTTGTGAGTGAATACATATCCATTACATCACCTCAATCTGGCCATCAACAATGTGGGACGACAAATGATGATTCCATGAATCACTTGGTGCATCAAAATCTGTTCGCCTATGACAACCACGACTTTCAGTACGCGTCTTTGCCGCTTCCACTACCGCCATTGCAATAGTGAGCATGTTCGTTGCTTCAAAGGCTTTACGAGTAGGCACAACTAATGCCGACATATTTGATGACAACGTGTTCAAAATGCGTGAAGCCGAGTTGAGCCCTTCCGGAGTGCGCAACACGCCCACATACTTAGACATTGCTGAACGCAATGCTGTGCGGTGATACGAATCAATCAACGCACCAGGAGTCTCTGCTTCATCGGGAGTAGCGACTGGTGGCAACGTCCAGCTCAATGCTCGACCAACGCGCGTTCCGGCCACTACGCCTTCAGTAAGACTATTGGAAGCAAGTCTGTTTGCGCCGTGCACCCCCGTACATGCGGCTTCGCCAACGACATACAGCCCTTGTAACGCCGTTGTGCCATTAAGCGTTGCGCGAACACCGCCACACACATAATGAGCAGCAGGCGCAACGGGAATCATTTCAGTTCGTGGGTCGATGCCCGCATCAATGCATGAGGCAGTAATAGATGGAAACCGTTCGTCAAATTTTTCGATGTGGCGAGCGTCCAGATACACGTGGTCATCTACACCAGCAGGTGCTTGCGCCATGCGTTCACTGATTGCAGCAGCAACAATGTCCCGCGGCGCAAGATCTTCTTGCGGATGCACACCTTTCATCACGCGCTGCCCGGCTGCATCTAAAAGAATGCCGCCTTCTCCGCGCACTGCTTCACTGATGAGTGCTTGCTGGCCTGTTGCCTTGCTACCGCGCCACAAAACTGTGGGGTGAAACTGAATAAATTCAAGACCGCTTGCCTCTAACCCTGCGCGCAAAGCAAGCGCAATGCCATCACCCGTAACAGCAGACGGATTTGAAGTTGATGCATACACCTGTCCGTATCCGCCGGTGGCGATGATGACTGCGCGAGCGTTCACAATGCCAACGCTTTGTACGCCACCGCTGCTGTCAAGCATCGCGACTTTTACCCCAGTCACTGCACGCGTGCCGTCAGATGTATGGCCGATTACAAGATCAAGACCAAAAGCGCGTTCCACCACGTGCACACCTGCCAGGCGCACCGATTCGTCAAGGGTGCGTTGTACCTCGGCGCCCGATTGGTCACCACCGGCATGAACAATGCGTCGGTGTGAATGTCCACCTTCTCGCGTGAGTGCTACTCCTTCATGCAAACCCGGATCAAATGATGCGCCCAATTCCATGAGATAACGAATCGCGGTGGGTGCCTCAGTGGCCAACGTGCGCACGGCTTGTTCATCACATAAGCCAGCACCCGCATCAAGTGTGTCTTGTACATGGTTTTCAATAGAGTCATTCGGGTCAAGCACTGCTGCCAGCCCGCCTTGCGCCCAGTTTGTACTGCCAGCATCAAGAGTGTCTTTAGTTATGAGAAGAACATCACGTACAGGACGCATTGCAAGCGCCGCTGATAATCCGGCAGCGCCAGAACCTAGAACGACAACATCAGTCTCAACCGACCATGTTGGTTCGGGAGCTGCCAGTTGGCTGGGAACGCGATTATTCGCCGACACGAGATGGTGTGCCAATTGCGATCATGCGCTCAACAGACAGACGAGCTTTGTCTGCAATGTCACGTGGAATATCAACAACATCATTTCCATACATCAAAGAATGTTCAAGTTTCTCAGGTGTAATCATCTTCATGTATTTACAAACAGCGGCACGATTGACGGCTTGAAATTCAGTCGTGACATTAACTTTGCGTAATTGGTGAAGCATTCCGGTCTCTGTTGCGACAAGAACTTTTCGCGCCGTAGTAGTACGAGCAGCATCCAACATTGCACCAGTGGAAAGAATATGTGTGCGTTCCGCAGGCACTACCCCTTCGCTTGCCAAATACAAAGCACTCGTGGCGCATCCGCACTCAGGGTGAACATACAGTTCAGCATCAGGTTCAGCTTCAACCATGGCCTTCAGGTCTTGACCGTTGATTCCGGCATGCACATGACACTCGCCCATCCAGATATGCATATTGGACCGCTTTGTTTGGCGTTGCACATGGGCACCTAAAAATTGGTCAGGACAAAACAAGATTGGCGTATCAGCAGGAATTGACGCGACCACTTCCACCGCGTTTGAACTAGTACAACAAATATCTGTCTCAGCTTTTACTGCGGCTGTTGTATTGACATAACTGACAACGACCGCGCCAGGATATTGCGCTTTCCATTCACGTAATTGATCTGCGGTAATCGTGTCAGCCAACGAACAACCAGCTCGCTCATCAGGAATAAGAATTGTCTTGTCATACGACAAAATCTTTGCGGTCTCTGCCATGAAGTGAACGCCACAAAAAATGATGGTGGACTCAGGAACTGTTGCAGCGATGCGTGAGAGAGCTAGTGAATCACCAACGTGATGAGCAACATCTTGAATCTCTGGCACTTGATAGTTGTGCGCCAGAATGACTACGTCCTTTTCGGCCGCCAATGCCCTGATTCGTTCGGCCCATGCTGTGCTGTACTCGGTCACGCATCAAGGTTAGGAGGCACTTTGCGTATTTGCGCCCTTGTGAAACGGCGCACGTTCTCTATGAGTTGGCTGCCAACGTAATGGGTGGATCAAACCAGAATCGAGTAATCGCCTCTGCCAGTGAGCCCGTTGCTGAACCAGGGTCTGTGACCACTTCGTCTGGCTCATCTGCAAACCGCAATGCACTAGCTACTCCGTTATCTGCAACTACAACAACAAGACGTACACGTCTGCGTAGCGCATGTTCGCTAGGAGCGCCCTCAATGGTGCCATCAGGCCGCAATGGCGCAGCCCAACCTGTGGTCACAATTGCTGCTGCATCAAACATTCGCGCCAACGCACTCGACGGCGCATCGAGTAGTTCATAGACATCGGGATGTTGTGCCAGTAGGCACATGTTTGGTTCAGTTGTTGGTCGCGATGCGCAGTTCACGCCATACAAACGAGCACCAGGTAATTCAAACGAATCGATCATGGTGTGTAATTTTTGTTCCACCCCCACTGCTACATCTGTGATGTCAGGAAGACTGTGAATTGGTTCTGGTAAATCTGTATCCATAACTGCAATGTGTGGATCTACTCCCACACATTGGCAATTACGACGCCAAAAAATCCGACAAAGTTTTTGCGCCCCGTACGACAATCGAACCAAATTTTGCTCCAGGACTCGTACTCATGCGTTCGAGGGGTCCTGATACGGAAAGCGCAGCAATCACTGTTCCACCAATATCAATAATCGGAGCACTCACCGACGCAACACCTTTCACCCGTTCCTCAACTGATTCAACCCATCCGGAAGAACTAAGGCGAGAACCAGTAAGAACCCGGCCCGCTGACCCACGAGCCAACGGGAACAATGCACCCTCTGGCACGATCCACCTCAAACCATTCGGAGATTCAAGAGACACCACGCATCGTCGTCCATCGGTTTCAACCACAAAAACTTGAACGCTTTCCCCTGTGCGATCGCGCAACTCGGTAGCAACCTCACGTGCTCTTTCTAAGAACGGAAACTGCACTGCTGCTCCACGCCCGAGACCAAGCAGCGTTGGCCCCAAGCAGTACAAGCCGTCGCTATTACGACGCACAGCGCCATGATGTTCAAGCGCTGACAACAAACGATGACAGGTGGCTCTTGGAATATCAGTGGCGTCAATGACTTCAGCCAAACTCAATGGTCGCGTGACAAGCGCATTCAACACCACAAAGGCCTTGTCGAGAACTCCGACTCCTGATACGCTTTCCATTACTTGGGAAGTGTATCCCAGTTATTGAGATTCCGAAAGGAAC